>JBOHAJ010000183.1:0-4101 GCA_050697715.1 Gaiellaceae bacterium | reverse complement strand
CCTCGGCCCGAAAGCGTGGCCGGTGCGCTCCTGCACCCTGAGGACGTTCGTGTCGGCGGGGAGCACGATCTCGCCGAGGGCGAACGCCCGAACCGCGTCCGCCGTGTAGCGCCCCACGCCGGGGAGCTCGGTGAGGTTGTCCGGCCAGCCTTCGGACGCGATCCGCTGCACCGCGCGGTGGAGGTTGACCGCGCGGCGGTTGTACCCGAGCCCCTGCCAGGCTCGGATCACGTCCGCCAGGGGCGCCGCGGCGAGCGCCTCCGCGGTCGGCCAGCGCTCCAGCCACTCGACGTAGCGCGGGAGGACGCGCCCCACCTGCGTCTGCTGGAGCATCACCTCGGAGACGAGGATTGCGTACGGGTCGCGCGTCCTACGCCAGGGAAGGTCGCGCCCGTGCTCGGCGAACCACGCGAGGAGTGCCTCTTCCACGGCAGTCGAGTGTAGAGTCGCCGCCCGGATGCCGGCGTCCCTTCACGAGCGTCTCGGTGCGCACCGCGTGCTCGACCCGCCCGGAGGCCTTCCGCAGCCAGCCCGGCGGCTGGACGCGCTCGCGCCGCTTCGGACGACGGAGCTCGCGCTCGCCGTCGAGCGCATCTCGCTCGACGCCTGGAGCTTCCGCCAGCTCTGGGGCGAGGCCTTCGAGGAGCGGCTGCTCGCGCTCGTCCGGGAGCGGGGGAAGCTCCACAATCCGTCAACCGACTCCGGCGGAACGCTGCTCGGGGTAGTGGTCGAGATCGGCCCCATCGCGGCCGCCGAGCGCGGCCTCGCAGTGGGTGACCGCGTCGTCCCGCTCGTCTCCGCTTCGGCGATCCCGCTCGTGCTCGAGCGCGTCCTCGGCGTCCGGCCCGAGTCCGCCGAGGTGGAGGTCGAGGGGCGGGCCGTCCTCCCGCTCGCCTTCCCGGTCGCGCGCGCGCCCGTCGACCTCGACCCGCATCTCGTCCTCGCGGCCGCGGACACGGCCGGCGCGCCCGGGCTCGTCCACGACCTCACCGAGCCCGGCGGGCGCGTGGCCGTCCTCGGCGCCAATGGCACTGCGGGCTTGCTCGCCTGCGCTGCAGCACGGGAGCGAGGGGCTGCCGAGGTCGTCGGGATCGACCTCGTCACGGACGCGCTGGAGCGAACAGGCGTCGCCGAGCCGGTTCGAGTGGACGCCACCGATGCGCTCTCGGCTCTCGACGCCCTCGACGGCTTCGAGGCCGACGTCGTCGCCCACGCCGCGGCTGCGCCCGGCTGCGAGGCCGCAGCGGTGGCCGCGGTCGCGGCCGAGGGGACGATCGTCCTCTTCTCGCTGGCGACGAGCTTCCAGCGCTGCGTCAACGTCGCCGACGTCTTCGGGAAGCGTCCGCGCATGCTGATCGCGAACGCCCTCCGGCTCCATCACGCCGACCTCGCGTACGACCTGCTGCGTCGCTATCCCGCCGTGCGTGAGGAGATCGCGCGCCGATGAGCGGGCCGGTGATCCTCACGTGCGCGCTCGTGGGCGGGGAGAAGGAGTCGCCCAACCCTCACCACCCGCGCACCCTCGACGACCTCGTGCACGAGGGAATCGCCGCCGCGCGCGCGGGCGCCGCCGTCCTGCACGTGCATGCGCGCACGCGCAAGGGCGAGGCGACGCAGGACCCGGGCCTCTACCGGGAGATCGCCGGCGCGATCCGGGCGGAGGCGCCCGACGTCCTCTTCAACTTCACGACGGGCGGCAGCGAGGGCATGACGGAGGACGAGCGCCTCCGCTCGCTCGAGGCGGGTCCCGAGATCGCCTCGCTCGACGTGGGCAGCATGAACTTCGGCGAAGGCGTGTTCGTGAACCAGCCCGCGTTCGTCCGCCGGGCGGCCGAGGAGATGCGGGCCCGCGGCATCCTCCCTGAGCTCGAGTGCTTCGAGGCCGGGATGGTCGCCGCGGCGGCAGGGCTCGCGCCGGGGTTCTTCCAGCTCGTCCTCGGCGTGCCGGGAGGCGCGCCCGCGCGCGTGGACACGCTGTGCCATCTCGCCTCGCTGCTGCCGGAAGGCGCCGTCTGGGCCGCGACGGCCGTCGGCCGGGAGCACTTCCGCATCATGGCCGCGACGCTCGCCCTCGGCGGCCATGTCCGCACCGGCCTCGAGGACGTCGCGTTCACGGCGCGTGGAGTCCACGCACGCTCGAACGCGGAGCTCGTGGAGCGCGCCGCGGAGATGGCGGAGGCCGTGGGCCGCCCGGTGGCTTCACCCGCCGATGCTCGCGAGATCCTGGGACTCTAAGCTCGCAGCTGCTCGCGAGCCCGCTGCACGAGCGCGTCGTCACGCGCGGCGGCGAGGAGGTCGGCGAGCGCGTCGAGCTGGTCGCGGCCGGCCGTGGCGAGCACCTCCGCTGCGAGCTCGCGTGCCTCGCCGGAGAGCACCTGGGCGGCCGTGTCCACCTCGGCCTCGCGAAGGTCGGGGAAGTCCTCCTCGTAGATCCGCTCCGGCTCGATCGTCACCTTGACGAGTCGCGACATGTCGTAGGGGTAGTCGCGGCCGGTGTACTTGTGCGCGAGCGAGTGCATGAGCCGTACGGCCTCCTCGCCGGCACGCATGCCGACGACACGGCCGCGCACGTCGAGCTTGTCGTACGGGGTCCGCCGGTCGGCTACCGAGAGCCCTACACGAGCATCGCGGCGCAGGTTCCGCTCCTTGAGGCTCCCGCTCTCGGTGGCGAGGACGATGCGGCCGTCCTCCAGGTCTGCCCACACCGGAACGACGTGCGGGGAGCCGTCGTCTCGAACCGTCGCCAGGAAGACGAAATTGGGCGCCGCCAGCTTGCGGCGTGCGCTCTCCGACAGCTGGAGCACGTGGTCATCCTACGATTCCAGCACGGTTGTAGAGTGCGGCCGCGATGGCGGTCGACTACTTCATCAAGATCGACGGCATCACGGGGGAGAGCACCGACAAGCAGCACAAGGACGAAGTCGAGGTCATCTCCTTCAGCTGGGGCGTAACCCAGGCCGGGCCGGGACCGGGGGGAGGTGGAGGCGGCGCGGGCAAGGCTTCGTTCCAGGACTTGCATTTCTTCGCCCGCACGAGCAAGGCCTCCCCCGAGCTCTTCCTCGCGTGCGCGAGCGGGCAACACATCGCGAGCGCAGTCCTGACCTGCCGCAGGGGCGGCAAGGCGCAGCTCGAGTTTCTCGAGGTCAAGCTCTCGGACGTACTCGTCTCCTCGTACCAGATCGGAGGCTCGACCCCGGAGCAGCCGCTCGATCAGGTCAGCCTCAGCTTCACCAAGTTCGAGCTGGACTACGTGCCTGCGGGGAAGGGCGGAAAGCCCGGGTCGCCGATCGAGGCCGGCTGGGATCTGATGGCGAACAAGAAGATCTGAGCCCGGCGCTCCTCGCGTAGATTCCAGGGCGATGGTTCGTGTTCGCTTCGCGCCGAGCCCGACGGGCTCCCTGCACCCGGGGAGCGCGCTCACGGCCGTCGCCAACCGGCGCTTCGCGGACGAGCACGGCGGCGTCATGCTCCTGCGTATCGACGACACCGACGCGTCGCGGACGGCCGAGGGCGCCGAGGCCGGCATCCTCGAGGACCTCGCCTGGCTCGGGGTCGAATACGACGAAGGACCGATCCGGCAGAGCGAGCGCGTAGAGCGCCACCGCGAGGCGGCTCGGGCGATCGGGACCGAGGACGAGCAGGGTGCCGTCCGGTTCGGACGAACGACGCTCCTTCGCGCCGACGGTAGCCCCACCTACCAGGTGGCGACCGTGGTGGACGACCTCGACCTCGAGATCACGCACGTGATCCGCGGCAAGGACCACCTCTCGAACCAGCGACTCCACGAACAGCTCGCCCGAGCCCTCGGCGCCGAGCCGCCGAAGTACGTCCACCACGGCCTCCTCGTCGGGCCTGACGGCAAGAAGCTCTCCACGCGCCACGGCGCCGGTACCCTCGCCCAGCTCCGCGAACGCGGCATCCCGGCCGAGGCGGTGCGCGCCTACCTGGAGGAGCTCGGGCTCCCGAAAGGGGACGTCCGCTACGACGAGCGCCGCCTGCGTCGCTTGGCGATCGAGGCGATTGCCGCCCTCTCGGACGAGGAGCTGGCCGCCCGGGCCGGAGCGCCGCCCGCGCTCGCGCCGGCGCTGCGCGGGGCGCGGG
>JBOHAJ010000182.1:0-4609 GCA_050697715.1 Gaiellaceae bacterium | reverse complement strand
CGCTCGGGGGCCGCGCCGGCGGGCACACGGTCCTCTACGTCGAGGACAGCCAGCCGAACGCCGTCCTCCTTGCCCGCATCCTCGCCGGCCGTGGCGACGTGCGCGTCCTGGCGGCGGCGACGGGCGAGGACGGACTCCGCCTCGCCCGCGAGGCGCGCCCGGCCCTGATCCTCGTGGACGTACGGCTTCCGGACATGGACGGCCCCGAGGTCGTCCGCAGGCTCAAGGAGGAGCCGGCCACTGCCGGCGTGCCCGTCGTCGCCGTGACCGGCGGAGTGGAGAGCGAGCAGCTCGAGCGTCTGCGCGCGGGAGGCGTGCTCGACGTCCTCTACAAGCCGTTCGACGTCGGCCGGCTCCTGAGAGTCGTCGCCCGGGCGCTTCCACTGGAGTAGGCGGCGTGACCCGAACGGGGGACAGGCATCCCCGAAAGGCGGACGATCTAGTACCTCGAATCGTTTCGCTAACTGATCGGGATCCTGGATGTCGCTCGACTCGCCCAATGCGGCGCCCATCCTCGTCGTCGAGGACGACGAACAGGTGGCGCGCTTCCTCCACGACCTGCTCGAAGGGCAGGGCTACGGCTGCATCCTGGCAGGAAACGCGAGCCAGGCCGATCGCCTCCTCGACGAGCACGACTCGGAGCTCGTCCTGTGCGACGTCAGCCTGCCGGGCGCGTCCGGGCTCGACCTCACGCGCCACGTGGTCGGGGCCCACCCGAACACCGCGGTCGTCATGGTCAGCGCCCTCGACGACCCGCGGGTTGCCGCGGACGCCCTCGCGCTCGGAGCGTACGGGTACATCATCAAGCCGTTCACGCCGAACGAGCTCCTGATCGGCGTCGCGAACGCCCTCCGCAGGCGCAGCCTCGAGATCGAGAGCCGCGCAAGGGCGGAGGAGCTCGAGCAACTCGTCCAACTCCGCACGGCTGCGCTCAACCGCTCGCACCAGGAGACGATCCGCCGCCTCGCCTGGGCCGCGGAGTTCCGCAACGAGGAGACCGGCCGCCACATCGAGCGCGTGAGCCGGCTCTCCGACCTCCTGGCCGAGCGGGTCGGGCTCCAGGCAGAGCGACGCGAGCTCGTCCGGCTCGCGAGCCCGCTCCACGACGTCGGGAAGATCGGGATCCCCGACAGCATCCTGCTCAAGCCCGGCTCCTTGAACGCCGACGAGTGGGCGATCATGCGCGCTCACCCCGAGATCGGGTGCAGCCTCCTGCGCGACTCCGGCGCGGAGCTCCTCGACGTCGCCGCCGTCATCGCGCTCACGCATCACGAACGCATGGACGGCACCGGCTACCCCCGCGGCCTCTCAGCCGAGCAGATCCCGCTCGAGGGCCGGATCGCGGCGGTTGCCGACGTCTTCGACGCCCTGACGAGCAACCGGGTCTATCGGCCCGCCCTGCCCCCGGACAAGGCGCTCGCCGCCATGCGCGCCGGCCGCGGCACGCAGTTCGACGCGGGCCTGCTCGACCTCTTCCTCGACGCGGTGGACGACGTCGTCGCCATCGTCAAGGCTCCTTCCCCGCCCGCGCAAGCCCTCCTACTCGCGCCTGCGCCATGACGAAGCACCTTTCCTGTCTCGTCGCCGACGACCATCCGGCGATGGTCGAGGCGATCTGCGCCGTGCTCGAGGACCACGGCATCGAGGTGGCCGGGCGCGCCCGCGACGGCCAGGAGGCTCTTGCGAAGATCCAGACGCGCCGTCCGGACGTCGCCCTCGTGGACGTGCGCATGCCGGCGCTCTCGGGCATCGAGCTCGTCCGCCGAGCTGCGAAGGCCAAGATCGGCACGGCGATCGTCCTCTACACCGGCTACGGCGACCGCGCCCTAGTCACCGAGGCGCTCGACGCCGGCGCGCGCGGCTTCCTGATGAAGGACGCCCCGCTCGTCGACCTCGTCCGCGCGGTCGAGCTCGTCGCCGAGGGCAGCACCTACGTCGACCCCGTGCTCGCCGGCATGTTCGCCTCCGCCAGGGTGAAGAACGGAGCGCCCGAGCTGACGCAGCGCGAGCGCGACGTGCTCCGCCTCCTCGCCGAGGGCCACTCGAACGAGGAGATCGGCAAGCAGCTCTTCATCTCCGCGGAGACCGTGCGGACGCACATCCGCAAGGCGATGACGAAGCTGGGCGCCGACACGCGCACCCAGGCCGTCGCGATCGCCCTGCGCCGGTCGCTGATCGCGTAGGCCCCTCTAGAAAGCGGGGCGAACCGAGCGCGGGCGGGAGAGGAGCCCGTCGACGAACGCACGGAGATCCGCGCGGGTGAGCGACGTGGACCAGTGAGGGCGCTGGACGTTCGCCCGCGCCGGCCAGTAGGCCCACGCGATCATCGTGGCGAAGCGCTCGCAGCCGTAGTCGTCATGGGCGAGGCCCTTGACCTCGTAGCACCAGGCCTCCCCGCCCAGCTTGCGTAGGAGCGTGGCGTGCTCGCGAGGGCCGAAGCGGAAGAAGTCGAGCTGGTGTGCGTACTCGTGCTGGACGATGCCCCACGCGTACTTGGGGCCGAAGGGCGAGCGGACGATCATGTCCTCGTCGAGGACGATCTCGCCCGGCTTCGCTCCCGCGCAGCCGCAGTTAGTGATCCGGATCGTCACTTCGACCGGGACCCGGTCCCAGTCGAAGGAGCTGGCCTCCAGCGCCGCACGCACCTGCGTGCGCGCCTCCTGGCTACCGCCGACGAACGCGTAGTTGCCGCCGGTCGCGGAGGCCGTGCTGGGTAGCGCGAGCGCCGCGACCACCATGGCGAGGACGAGCAGCAGGCGGCGGGCCGCGACCATTCCTTATAGAGATCGCCAGGCCAGCGCGGATCTGGCTCCCCGCTTCACAGCGCCGCCCTCGCCCGATGGCGTGGCCGAGACTCCCCGCTTCGGCGTAGCGCCGGGTGGTCAGTACGCGCCGAGGCACTCGCGCGCGATGCGGTCCTGCTCGAGCAGGTGGGCCGTCGGGTAGCCCTCGCTGGGGCTCGCGCGCCACGGGCGACCGACGTAGCGGAGCTCCACCTCGGCGGGCAAACCCTCCTCCAGACGGTGTCGGATCGCCCGCCAGGCACCCATGTTCTGAGGCTCCTCCTGGGCCCAGACGACCTCGCTGAGATTCGGGTAGCGCGAGAGCAGCTCGTCGTAGGCGCCGACGGGGAAGGGATAGAGCTGCTCGAGCCGCGCGACGGCGACACCGCTCACCTGCGCGTGGGCCTCGTGCCCGACGATGTCGTAGTAGACCTTCCCCGAGCAGAGCACGAGCCGGTCGGCCTCGCGCTTTTCCTCGTCCGAGAGCGCAGGGTCGTCGATGATCTGGCGGAAACCGCCCTCGGCCAGCTCGCGCGCGTACGACGTGGCCTGCTTCAGGCGCAGGAGCCCCTTGGGCGTCAGCACGACGAGCGGCCGCGCCTTCGGGTGGAGCGCCTGCCGGCGCAGGAGGTGGAAGTACTGTGCCGCCGTCGAGCAGTTGACGATGCGGATGTTCTCCTGCGCCGCGAGCTGCATGAAGCGCTCGAGCCGCGCGCTCGAGTGCTCCGGCCCGTTGCCCTCGTAGCCGTGCGGAAGCAGGAGCGTGAGCCGCGAGCTCTGCCCCCACTTCGAGAGGCCTGCGACGATGAACTGGTCGACCAGCACCTGGGCGGCGTTGACGAAGTCGCCGAACTGCGCCTCCCAGAGGACGAGCGCGCGCCGGCAGGCGACCGAATAGCCGTACTCGAAACCGACGGTCGCCATCTCAGAGAGGGGCGAGTTGTAGACCTGGAAGGGCGCCTTCGCGCCGGGCAGATGCTCGATCGGCGTCCACGCCTCACCGGTTTCGTAGTCGTGGAAGACCAGGTGGCGGTGGGAGAAGGTGCCGCGCTCGGTGTCCTGCCCGGTGAGGCGGATCGGCGTCCCCTCGGTCAGCAGGCTGGCAAAGGCGAGTGACTCCGCCTGCGCCCAGTCGATGCCGCCCTCGTCCCCGAGGGTCTCGAGCCGACGCTCGAGCGCCTTCGCGAGCTTGGGATGGACCGTGAAGCCGTCCGGCACGGCGACCAGCTCCTCGTGCAGCTCCCGCAGGCGCTCGGCCGGGACCGCCGTCTCGATCTGAACGTCCGATCCGCGGCCGATCCGACGTTCCTTCGGAGTCCCGGCGGCGCCGAAGCTCGCCCTGAGCGCGTCGTGCGCCGCGCGCATGCGCTCCTGCACCTCCTCGAGCAGCGCCTCGGCCTCCTGCCCGGAGACGAGGCCGGCCTCCCCGAGCAGGTGGGCGTACTGCTCGCGCACGCTCGGATGCCCTTCGATCACCTTGTACATCAGCGGTTGCGTGTAGCTCGGCTCGTCGCCCTCGTTGTGGCCGAAGCGGCGGTAGCCGACGAGATCGACGACGACGTCGTGGCGGAAGCGCGCGCGGAAGGCCATCGCCAGGCGAACGGCGGCGATCGCCGCCTCCGGATCGTCCGCGTTGACGTGGATGATCGGCGTGTCGAAGCCCTTGGCGAGGTCGCTCGAGTAGCGGGTGGAACGGCCTTGCTCGGGGTCGGTCGTGAAGCCGACCTGGTTGTTGGCGATCAGGTGCAGGGTCCCGCCCGTCGTGTAGCCGGGAAGGCCGCCGTGGTTGAGGGTCTCCGCGACAACGCCCTGGCCGGGGAAGGCCG
>JBOHAJ010000181.1:0-4273 GCA_050697715.1 Gaiellaceae bacterium | reverse complement strand
CCTCCCTGGAAGAGGCCGCCGACAAGGCGGCCTCTCCGTTATCCGAGACAGGTGAAATCTGGACCGTGCGCCACCTCGGGCGGTTGCGCCGGGCTAGCTGGCGTCGAGGCGACGGCGAAGCTCGTCGAGCGGGATCACGTCCGGCTCGTAGCCTTCGCGCTGGAGCGCAGCCTCGAGATCGGCGATGAGGGCCCGCCGGAACTCGGCGTCCGCCACCGCGCGCTCGACGATCTCGTCGAGCCGCTTGTGCCCGGGCGGGATCTCCTCGGCCGCCTTCACCCAGGCCTCGGGGGCCGGGGGAAGGGCCCGGAGGAGCGCGGCCAGTCGTTGTTCGTCGTACGCCGTCATTGCGATCACCCGCTAACCGGACGCACCTGGGGCCGGATTTCTTCCCTCGAATGCCTCGCGCAGCTTGCCGAGGCAGCGCGAGATGCGGCTCGCGATCGTCCCGGCCGGGATCTCGAGAGCATCACCGATCGTCTGGTAGCTCTCGTCGCACGCGAAGAAACGGTCGAGGATCTGCTGGCACGGCTCGGAAAGCTGTGAGAGCGCCTCACGGACGGCGAAGGCCTCGTCGAGGCGCTCCATCGTCTCATCTAGTCCCGCCGAAGGCTCTTCGCCGGAGAGCTCCTCGCGGCCGGTGACGCGCAGGCGGTCGATGCAGAGCCGCCGCGTGAGCTGCCCGATCCAGGGGCGGATTGCCTGGTCGTCCCGCAGTCGGTCGAGATGCTCGTACGTCCGCGCGAAGACCTCCTGGAAGACGTCCTCGGAATCGTCTTGACTGAGCCTGAACGCCTGCACGCAGATCGCGTACACGTAGCGGGAGAAGCGCCGCACGAGCTCGCGCCAGGCCTCCTCGTCGCCGGCGCGGCAGCGCGCGACAAGGTCGGCATCGGTGAGGGCCGGTACGTGCGTGTCACAACAATGAAAGCGAATTCGCGGCCGGGAGGGAAGATCGCTCGAGCCTCGCCCGTCCTGGAGACGGTGGAAGGAGGCTTCATGCACACACGACCCGAGACTCACCTGGACTATCTCCGTGAGCGCCACTCCGACCTGCTCCGCCAGGCGCGGGCGGGCGAGCTGGCGGCACGGATCGGCGAGAGCCGCCGCGTAGAGCGGTGGTCGCTCCTCGAGCGACTGTGGCGCGAACGCAGCTCGCCGCGGCCGGCTACGCAGTCCTGACGTAGTGGAGCCCCGGTAGGGGGCCGGGGCTCCTGCCCCCCGGCGCGGTATCAACCCCGGGACAAGGTTCGCGCCGGAGGGCGAGTGATCATTCTGCCCACAACCCGACAATCCTCTCAAGGGGGAATGTCGCTCGATACGATGATTTCCGTTCGGGCGCGGTGGCCGAGTGGTTAGGCAGGGGCCTGCAAAGCCCCGTACAGCGGTTCGAATCCGCTCCGCGCCTCTCGCGCCTGGACCCGAGGAAGAATCTGAAAAGATCCACCCGCTCGGTGTGGGTCCGGGCTCGGATTGTGAAGGAGCGCGGCGAGGCGTAGCTTCCAGGGTGTGGTTTTCCCCACGCTCTGAGGAGGTTCACGATGAGACGCCACGTCCGGCGGGCCGTCCTGTCACTCGCGTTCTCGTTGCTCGCCGCGTTCGCGCTCAGCGGGCCTGCCAACGGGGCGAGCCCGGCCCGGCTCCTCGCCAAGTACCAGCCGGTCACAGTCTTCGACCCGCTCGAGAGCTTCCTCCCGACATCGGTCGAGTCGTTCGTCGAGGACACCGATCTCGAGCTCCTCACCGGCCCGAACACGTGGACGCTCGTCAATCCTGCTCCGCAGGCCGACGCGCTGCCTGGGCCGGGCACCGGGATCTGGCGGCTGAACCACGACGGTTGCACCCCGGCCGCGGGCCTCGCCGCCGTCGCCTGCTACGTCGCGGCTGGTGGCGACGGCGAAAACGTCGTCTACGGGCGCGTCGTCCGCATCGGCGACAGGATCGTTCTCCAGTACTGGTACTTCTACGACGACAACTTCTACTCGTACGCCTACCCGGCGAGCGACTTCATCTGGCAGGCCCACGAGGGCGACTGGGAGGTCGTGAACGTCGTCCTTGCCGAGGAGGAGGAAGAGGGAGAAGTGGAGCTGGAAGCGCGGTTCGTCGGATACAGCCAACACTGCCTGGGCGAGCGGCGCCGCTGGTCGAAGACGCCGCGCTGGCGGGGAAGTCATCCGATCGTCCACGTCGCTATCGGCTCGCACGCCAACTACTTCTCGCCCGGCACGCACCCGATCCACACGAGCTGCCTCCCCCCGCAGGCGATCGCCCTCCTTCAGCAGGCCGGCCTCCCGCTCCCGGTCGACTACGCGGCCTCGGGTTCCGCGGCCGGCCCGGCGAGGTTCGGGGGCGAGGTCACCTCGGTCGTCCAGGTGCAGGAGCAAAGTCCGTCCTGGCTCCTCTTTCCGGGATTCTGGGGTGAGCTCGAGTTCTTGCACGCGCCGCCGCCGATCGGGACGGTGCCCATCGGCCTCTCGCCGGTCGGCCCGGCCTACCACGCCGTCTGGCAGGCGCCGCTCGCGACGCTGGCCGGGTGGCCGAGGGGATAAGGCTCAACCCGGACGCGCATCCGCCGACACAGGGAAGGAGGTCCTCTCCTCCCGGGTTCGGGGATAGCCGCAATCAGCTTCTCTCTTCAGGCCCCGCGGCGCTCGCGCGGGATCACGAACTTGAGCGCCGTGTGGGTCTCCGAGAACTTGGCGACCTTCACGTCCTTGAGCCCGGCCGCGCGGCCCGCGGCGAGGACGTCGTTCTGACTCGGATCCGACCGGCCCTTCGGAGCGACGATCCAGAGACCGCCGTCCGGGACAAGAAGCTGCGCGAGCCCGTCGACGCGGCGGAGGTCGGCGCGCGACTCAACGCCCAGGAAGAGGAGATCCGCGGCGGGTTCGGGCGGCCCGTACGCGGCCAGGAGCTCGTGGTCGACCCCTTCGACCCCGACGCGGAGCTCGTCCTTCAGCCCAAGCTTGTCCGCGAGCGTCCGCGGGTTCCGGATGCGGTCGGCCCAGCGCGAGGCCCGCGGCTCGCCGAGGTCGAAGCTGGCCTCGCCGCCGCTCCAGGCGACGGACAGCCGTCCGTCCGCGGCCGCGACCGAGCGCACCTCCCGCAAGGGAATGCGGAGGCGCGGCTTGCCGCTCACGACGAGCTCCTCGGACTCGAGCAGCACGCGTCGCTCGGAGACCTCGTCTCCGATGCGGACGATCCCGTGCGCTTCCTGCCCGATGCCCGAGACTCTACGACGCCCGGCGCAGGTTCGTGGGCGCGGAGGCGCGAATGTCCGACTCGCCGTTCCACCGCGCCACGCTCGCCGCCCACGCCCTGTGGGCGTGGTAGTCGCAGACCCCGTAGAAGTGGCCGTCGGCCGCCCTCACGTCACGGGTCGCCGAGCGCTCGCAGCGCCGGTTCTCGAGGCGGTAGTAGCCCTCGCAACGCTCCATACGGACATAGTCTTCGGCTGCGGCGCGTCGTTTCCTCAGTCCCCGTCCGAGTGAAGTCGCCGCCGCCACGCCTCGCCGGCCGCGCGTCCCTCGGGAGTGAGGAGGAAATGCTCGAGCGGCACGTGGAGGAACGCCCCGCGCGCCTCCGCGAGGAGCTCGACGCCGTCCCGCAGCTCCGCGTCGACGTGGATCCGGCGCCCGCGGCTGTCGCTCACTCGGGAGGTAAGCCGGAGCCGGCGGTTGATGAGTACCGGCCTCCGGTAGCGGACGAACATGCGCGCCGTCACGGCGGGGAAGCAGTGCCACGTCGCGAGCAGGCCGCACGCCTCGTCGAGAGCAGCGGCGACGAGGCCGCCGTGGACGATGCCGGGGCCGGCCTGGTGGCGGCGGCCGAAGGAGAAGGTCGCCTCGTAACGGTCGATCCCCTCCTGCTCGGGCAGAGGCAGGTGGATGCCCTCGGGGTTGTCGCCGCAGCCCCAGCAGGAGGGGTCGTGGTGCGGCGGGATGCGGTCTATCTGAGGCCGCCGCGCTCGAAGTGGGCCCGGTAGAAGTTCTCCGAGCCGGCCGTCGCCATGGCCGCGGAGGCGGAGATCTCGAGCGCAAAGGTGGCCGCGGCGACGATCTGGGCGAGACGGTAGACGTTGCCGGGGCCCTCGCACCCCATGAGCCGCAGCCAGGAGCGGGCGTAGGGGAGGGTCGTGCCGCCGCCGACCGTCGCCACTTCGAGGCTCGCCAGGCGCAGGGAGACGTGCAGCCCCGCGTCGGTGCGGTGCGCCGTCCCGTGCGCCATCGAGCTCGTGCCGACCATGCCGATGTCCTGGCCGGTGGCGGTGAAG
>JBOHAJ010000180.1:0-4407 GCA_050697715.1 Gaiellaceae bacterium | reverse complement strand
AGGGCGGAGGGGTCCCTGGCCAGGACGGCGACGGCCACCGGACCGCCGAGCTCCTTCGCCGCGCTCACGAGCTCCAGCGTGACGGGGCGGAGCTCGCCCTGCAGGTGCTCGGCGACGACGAGCGCGCTCATTCGCGGCTTCCTCTTGTGGCATTTCTTCCGCATGGCGCGCGCCACGTCTGCGCTCCGCCGCGATACGCTCGAAGCGGAGGGAGGCCCGCGGTGGCCCCAGGCATGGTCACTTGAGCCTCTCCTCGACGATCTCCTTGATCCGCTGCGCAACGTCCGCCGGGCTTCCGTCGAGCATCTCCGCCCCTTCGCCCTTGGGCGGCACGAGCATGCGCCGCACCCGGTAGGCGGGCTCGCCGAGATCGCCCGGCTCGCGCACCTCGATCTCCTTCTGCTCCGCCTGCTTGATCGCCCGGAGCGTCGCGTAGCGAGGCTCGTTGATGCCCGTCTGGATCGTGAGCAGGGAGGGCGTGTCCACCTCGACCACGTCCACGAGGCCGCCCTCGAGCTCGCGGTGCACCGTCGCGGTGCCGCCGTCGAGCGACACCTTCGTTACGACGGCCACGCCCGGGAGCTCCAGCATTGCGGCCAGCGCCCCGCCCGTCGCCGCCTGCACCGAGTCGCTCGACTGGACTCCGCAGAGCACGAGATCCGGCTGTTCTCCGCGGACCACCTCGGCGAGGGCGCGCGCGACCTGGATCGGATCGACCGCGTCCTCGCTCTCCACGCGAATGCCTCGCTCCGCTCCCATGGCCATCGCACGCCGCATGGCGTCCTCGGCGTGCTCGTTCCCCACCGTGACTACGACCACTTCTCCGTCCCCGCCGGAGCGCTCGACGAGCTGGAGCGCCTCCTCCGTGGCGAAGGTGTCCCACTCGTTGAGCGCGTAGTCGAGGTAGTCGGGATCGACGTCCCGCTCGTCCTCGGTGAACTCGACCTCGTCGCCTAACGCACCGACCTGCTTGACACAGACGACGATCTTCATCGCCTAGGCAAGCACCGCCTCGCGCTCGACCACCCGCCGCTCGCGTTTGAACGGCAGCGGCACCTCGGGGTTGTCCGAGTCGATCTCGCGGGCGAGGCGGTGGCCGGAGAAGACGCAGTCGGCGATGAGGCGCGGCGCCTCGCAGTCGCCGATCCGGTAGAGGCCGGTGATGCCCTCGGCCCGGAGCGCGTCGATCCCCACCGAGTCCTTCAGCTCCCGGTAGAGCGCCTCGTTCGAGCGCCTCTGGGTGACGAGAACGACCGCGTCCGCGTTCCACTCGACCAGGTGCTCCTCGTCGTAGACGTGCGCCGAGGTCACCTTTCCCTGCTCGAGCTGGGTAGGCATGTGGTACGTGACGATCTCGACGCCCAGCTTGTGCAGCTTCCGGTGCTGGTTGGGCGCCTCGAGCGTGAAGTGCATGTACGGCGCGATGTGCCCGAGGTGCGTCATGAGCGTGACCTTCTTGCCGTCCATGGCCAGCTTCTCGGCCAGCGAGACGCCCATGAAGTAGCCGTCGTTGTCCAGGATGAGGACGCGCTCGCCGGGCACCTGCTTGCCCTCGTGCATGACCTGCTCGGGAGTCAGCTGCCAGGGCTGGCTCGTGTCCGCGCCGGGGATCGTGTCGTGCGTACAGCCGTTCAAGCCGTCGGTCGCCCAGTAGCCGCCGGTGGCGACGACGACGATCTCGGCGCCGTAGTCCTTGACGCCCTGCGCGTCCAGCTTCGTGTTCGGGATGAACTCGACGTTCTTCAGCTTGTCGATCTGGATCTTGCGGTAGTTGACGACGCGGCCCCACTCGCCCAACCCGGGGAGCTGCGGGATCCACCGCATGATCCCGCCCATGTCGTCCTGGCCTTCGACCAGGTGCACGCGTCGCATGCCGCGCTTGCCGAGGACCATCGCGCACTCCATCCCGGCCGGGCCGGCCCCGACGACGAGCACGTCGTTGTCCGCGTTCGTCGCCGGCTCGAACTCCTCCGGGTGCCAGCCGCGCCGGTACTCCTCGCCGGCGGTTGCGTTCTGCGTGCAGATGAGCGGCGGCCCGCCGATCTCCCAGCGGGAGATGCAGATGTTGCAGCCGATGCACTCGCGGATGTCGTCGAGTCGGCCTTCGTCGATCTTCTTCGGGAGGAACGGGTCCGAGATGGACGGGCGGCAGGTGGCGATGATGTCGAGCTTCCCCGAGTTGATGGCGTCCACCATCAGGTCGGGGTTCGTCCAGCGGCCGACGCCGAGCACCGGCTTCTTCGCGACCTCCTTGATGCGCCCCTGCCAGGGAAGCTGGCGGCCGGACTCGTAGAAGCGCGAGGGCGTCGCGTCCTCGCCCCACTCGGAGATGCCGGAGACGTTGATGTCCCAGACGTCCACGATCTCGTCGCAGAGCTCCACGAAGGGGACGCAGTCCCGCTCGAGCTGCGTGCCCGCCTCTCCGAGGAACATGTCCGTGGACATGCGCACGGCGATGGCGCAGTCGTCGCCGACCGCGTCCCGCACCTGCTCGATCGTCTCGCGCCAGAAGCGGGCTCGGTTCTCGAAGGAGCCGCCGTACTCGTCGGTTCGCCTGTTGTAGTAGGGAGTCAGGAACTGCTGCGGCAGGTAGGAGTGCGAGCCGTAGACGTAGACGATGTCGAAGCCGGCCTCACGCGCACGCTTCGCCGCCTCGACGTAGAAGCCCTGCACCTCGCGGATGTCGTCCTTGTCCATCTCCTTCGGGTAGGTGAGGTGCTCGAAGTCGCTCGGGATCTGCGAGGGGGCGCGCGGGACGCAGCGCGACTCCATGCACGGCGCATGGGGGCCGCCGTACCAGAGCTCGGCCGCGGCAAGCGCGCCGTGCTCGTGGAGCATGTCGCACATGAACCCGAGGTTCTTGATGTCGTCGTCGTCCCAGAGGCGCGCGGACACGCGGTGGGTGTCGTCGCTCTCGGGATGGATCGAGCAGTACTCCGTGCAGACGGCGGCGTAGCCTCCCTCGGCCTTCATGGCGCGGAAGTGCGCCTGGCTCATGGGCTTCTCCGAGCCGAAGCCGTTGCAGTGGGGGATCTGGTAGAAGCGGTTCTTCATCGTCTTCGGGCCGATCTGGATCGGCTCGAAGAGGATGTCGTGCTTCGGGTCGCGCGCCATCGAGCGATGCCTCCTTTGCAGCGAACCTGGGAATCGGCATTCTCCAACCGCCGTGTCGGGCTTGCAAGCCGAACTAGTCGCGGCCCGAGGTTATTCGTTCGTCCAGACGAGGCAGGGCGCGCTCTTCCGCAGCCGCCTGGCGATGCGCCAGAAGTTCCAGCGGCCCAGCCGCCGGCGGTCGGAGCCGAAGACGAGCAGGCCCACCCGCTCGTCCTTCGTCACCTCGAGCGCGGCGTGCACGGGGCGGGGGTGGTGGAAGAGGAGCTGCGTCGCCCTGATCCCGCGTTCTCGCGCCTCGCGGGCGACCGCGGCGCTGTCCGCGCGCGTCTCGGAGGTGCCGAAGGTGCGCGAGGCCGCCACGGCGGGATTCGCCGTCGGCACGGGGACACCGTCGCAGATGTAGAGCTCGGCGCCGGTCTCCGCGGCGCTCTCGACGGCGAACGCGACGGCCGTGCGATCGAACGGCACGTCGAAGGTCAGGAGCATCACCGGACGGACGATTTGAGCACCGGCGGGCACGAGCGAGATCGCGCCGGGCCGCTCGAGCGTGAGCTCAGGCATCCTTCTTCGCCTCGAGGCTCCACGACGGGAGATCGGCGAGCTCGTCCGCGTGCCGGCGCCTGAGCTGGGGCGCCACGACCTTCCACCAGACGAGCGCCGTGAGCGACGCCGCCAGCGCCACGCCGGGGAGCCCCAGCCAGAGGAACCCGAGCACGCCGAAGAGGACGACGAGAATCAATCCGATGCGCGCGTAGAACCGTAACCTGACCTGTGTCGCACGTACTCGAGCGACGCTCGAGCCTGGGATCGTGGACGTGTCGTAGTGCCGCCCGCAGGTGCACGCCACCGTCTCTCCCGCCTTCGCCGGGAGGACTGCCCCACACTCGCAACGAATAGTCAGCGGAATCGACATGCGCGGTGACCGAACCGACCACCAATTCTACTCGCGGCTTCGGAGTTGCCCGTTGCGTCCGTCCGTCCGAAGTCGTACATTCCGTCGTCTCAGTAGGTGCGTAAGGACCCCCCAACGAGAGATCAGGTGACTGCGGAGGAGGGCGCATGGCTGAAGTAGCTGTCGACCAACGGAGATTGCTGAAGACGATCAGCTGGTGGGACGGGTTCGTCATCGGCCTCGCGAATCCGGGCTTCCTGCTCGTCGGCCTCTGGGGCGCGACCCTCGCGCTGGGCGGATACCTGGTCGCGATCCTCTTCGCGATCTCGGCCGTGCTGGGAGCGCTCCAGGCGTACATCTACGCGGAGCCGGCGGCGATGTTCCCGGACAAGCCGGGCGGC
>JBOHAJ010000179.1:0-3315 GCA_050697715.1 Gaiellaceae bacterium | reverse complement strand
GTCTCGGCGACCGGCTGGGGGACAGAGGGCTCGATGACCGGCTCGGGCTGGGGCTGATCGGCGACCGGCTCCGTTTCCGGCGCAGTCTCGGCAATCGGCTGGGGGAGGGGAGCCTCGGCGACGGGCTCGGGCTCGGGCTGAGGCGGGGCGACGGGCGTCCACTCCGGCTCGGCGGCCGGAGCGGGCACCTGGAAGCGCAGCTCAGGCTCCGTCTCTGCCGCGTCGGGCTCGGGTTCGACCGGGGCGGCGGGGCCGGGCTCCTCGGCCGGCGCCTCGACGCCGCGGGCGTAGACCTCGCCGATGAGCTCGATCAGCTCGCTTCGGGCCGAGACGACGAACCTCGCGTCTTCGCGGCCGAGCGCCTCGCGCACGTTTCGTGTCAACACCTCGTCAGTGGGGTCGGCGATCGCCACGAGGGGCGTGCCGTCCTCGAACGAGTAGGGGAGGGCGCGGAAGAGGCGCGCCTGATCCTCGGTGAAGAGTCCCGCGGCGACCGGATCGACGATCTGCTCTCGCATGGTCACGAAGGAGAGGCCCTTCTGGCCGGCGAGCAGGCGGGCGAGGTCGACCTCCTTGATGAGGCCGCGCTCGGTGAGAATCTCCCCGAGCCGCTTGCCCGTCTTCACGCCCTCCTCGAGGGCGTTCTCGATCGTCTCGGCGGGCAGCAGGCCCGCCCGGAAGATGAGCGTGCCGAGGGGAGCGTCGGGGCGCTCCCTGAGAGGAGTGCTCATCGGCTCTCCTTCCGGGTCCCGGCCGGGGCCGTGCTCGTCGCCAGGGGGATAAAACGGTTCCAAGTCATATGCCGCAGGTCCGGACGCGTTCGTTCCGTCCTGCTTCCCAGTATCGTTCGCTTCGGGTGACGAGTTATCACCCGGACGAGTGATCGCCCGGGCTTCATACGGGATTCCTACGCGACGAGGAGGCCGGTCGCGTACATCACGGCGATTCCCGCCAGGAAGCCGCCCACGACCCATCCTGAGGTGAGCCCGCCGGGTGCGCGCCGGGCGACGTAGCGACCGACCTCGACCACGACCTCGAGCGCTGCGCCTGCCGCCGCCGCGAAGAAGAGGACCGCCAGGACGTCGGACGTGACGAACCCGCCCACCCAGGCGCCGGCGATCGTGGGCGCGCCGGCGACCAGCGCCAGTACGGCGAGGCGTGCCCAGCCCACCTTCCGCTCCTCCGCCGCGGGGGCGGCGATCCCAAGTCCCTCGGTCACGTTGTGAACCATGAAGCCGATCACGAGAAAGCTTCCGAGGGTGAGCTCCCCGAGGGCGAATGAGGAGCCGATGGCGAGCCCTTCGCCCATGTTGTGCACGCCGATCCCGACTGCGACGAGCGTCGCGAGCGCGAGTCCCGCGCCCGCGCCGCGCCCCGTCAGCGCCTGCGACAGGAACGTAAGCGTCAGGTAGCTCGCGGCGACGCCGAGGAGCACGAGCCCCGGCCCGCCCAGCGCTCCCGGCACCGCGGCCTGGAGCTCGATCGCCTCCCCGAGCGCCTCGACCGCGAGGAACGCGAGGAGCCCGCCGGTCAGCGCCATGAACGCGGCCAGCCACTGTGGCCCCGCCCGGCGGAGCGACGGCAGCCACAGAAGCCCGACCGCCACGGGGAAGATGCCCACGAGCGCGCCGATCAGCGCGTAGCCGAGGAAGCCTTCGGCGGAGGGGCCGGGCGTCTCCACTGCGGCCGGGATCTCCTTCGACGTCTCGATCCCGGTGGAGCTCGTGACTCCGACCGCGAGGGGCTCGTCCTCGACCCAGTCGTAGGGGACGACGATCGTGCTCGAGCGCAGGCGCCCGAGCGTTTGCGGGCCGTCGAGCGTGTAGGGGACGATCGCGTCGTCCACCGTGACGGCACCGATCGTGACCTCCTCCGGCTGTGGATTCGTGACGCGAATCCGGATCTCGCCGGACGAGAGCTCGACCCGGCGGATGTCGAACTCGTCCGCGGGCGGCGGGCTCTCCCCCACGAGGTCCGTCAGGGAGTCGCCGGTTGCCGCGAAGGCCGACACGGCGGCGACGAGGAGCAGGACGGGCACGAGCGCCCAAAGCCGCCACCGCGCGGAGCCGAGCCGAGCCTTCTCCGCGACCGAGCTGGATTCCACTACTCGACCACCTCGAAGAAGCCCATCCAGCCCAGCTCGGCGAACTCCGACTGGTGCGCGTGGAACATGAAGCGACCCGTGTTCGCGAAGTCGATCTCGATGATCCCGCGCTCGCCCTGGCAGAGCATCACGGTGTCGGTGTACTCGAACTGGTGGGTTGTGCCCGTCGGGTAGTAGCGGAAGAAGTCACCGTGCAGGTGGAAGGAGTTGATCAGGTCGAACTCCGTTAGGTTCGCGAGGTAGATGCGCACCGTCTGCGAGCGGCGCACCCGGAGCGGGTACTTCGCGTAGTAGAAGGCAGGCCCGTTGACCGCATAGAAGTTGTTCTCGCCGTCCCCGTCGGTATCGAACCCGTTCAGGACCATGACGAGCTCCTGCGCGGGCGGGCGCGGCTCCTTCGGGTCGATGATGAAGGCCCCGTACAGGCCCTTGGCGATGTGTTTCTTGAGCGGCGTGGCATGGCAGTGGTAAAGGTGCATGCCTGCCGGCCGCGCCGGGAACTCGTACGTGAAAGCCTCGCCCGGGTTCACGATCTCGAAGACGCCGTCCATGTTCGCCGGGTGGATCCCGTGGAAGTGGATCGTGTGCGGGTGCGAGCCGGCGTTGGTGAAGCGCACGCGGAGGAGGTCGTCCTCGGTCGCGCGCACGACGGGCCCCGGGGCCGTCCCGTTGTACGTCCACGCTGGGAAGGTGACGCCTTTGGCGACCTCGACCTCCACGTCCTGGGCGACGAGCTGGTACTCGCGCACCCGGCCCGGGTCGTGTGGGAGCGCGGGCGGCGCGTAGGTGAGCGCGTCCAGGTCGTGCGGGCCCCCCGGCGCGGGGACGTCGGGCCCGATCATGGCCGAGTGACCGGCGTGCGGGGAGCTCTGGTGCGAGAGGTGCGTGGCCTCGCGCTGCCCGGCCGCCAGCGCCATCCCGGCGAACGGCGCCGAGGCCACGAGCGGGGCGGCCCCGGCCAGGAGCTGGCGCCGGGTGACGCGGTGAGAGTTAGACATGTCTAAATTATAGTTTCGACGTGGCCGAGGCGCACATCCGGCTCTGCGACGAGTGGGAGTCAGGGTTCGGCTGGATCGCACCGAAGCCCGCGCTCCTGGAACGGGCCTCGCACGCGCTTGCCGCGGACGGGCGTGTCTGGCTCGTCGACCCGGTGGACGGGGAGGGGGTCGAGGAGCGGGTTCGCGGGCTGGGCGAGCCCGCGGGGGTGATCC
>JBOHAJ010000178.1:0-10802 GCA_050697715.1 Gaiellaceae bacterium | reverse complement strand
GGCCGACCGCTGGCCCACTCTCCTGCGCGCGAACGTCCTCGCCCTCGCCGCTTGCGGCGCCCTGCTCGCGCTGGCCCCCGCCGCGCAGGGTGCACGGGTCGCGTCAGGGCTCGACCCCACCGTGAGCGGGGGCGTGCTCGCCTGGGGACGTCAGGACGGCAGCCTCGTCGTGCGGCCGCCCGGTGGTCCGGACCGGACCTACACCGGCGCCGAACCGGCGCTCGACGGCGAATACCTCGCGTACCGCAACGAGAACGGGATCCGCATCGTCCGCTGGCAGGGGGGCGACCCCGTCGCGCAGGTGGACGGGAACGTCTCGCTCCCCGCCCTGGACTGGCCGCGCGTCGCATTCGTGCGCCGGGACGCGACGCACAAGCGCCTCGTCGTCCGGAACCTCCAGACGGGGTCGCACCGCGTGTACGCGTCGACGGCCCTTTCGGTCGACCTGGGACGGCCCTCGCTCCGGCACGGCAAGCTGGCGTGGCACGTGGCGACGCGGGGCTCGTCGCGGATCAGCCTGCTCACCCTCTCGACGGGCCGGCGGCGCACGGTGGCGCGGAGCAAGGTCAACCTCCTCTGCAACCCGGCCGTGTACAGCTCGCGCATCCTCTGGGTGGAGGCGCGCTCGGGCGTCTCCCGGGTGAAGCTCGGCTGGGCGGGAGGCGGTCCGGTACGGACAATCGGGCGGATCAACGGCCGAGACCTCAACTACTGGACGACCGCCCTCGGTTCCGGCGTCGCGTACACGACGCGCTGGACGATGAGCACAGGGGTGGCGTCGGTGTATCGGAACGGGTTCTAGAGCACGAAGAGTCTTCCGGCTCAACCCCCCGAGTGAGGGAAGGCAGAATTTCGTGCCGCTCCGTATAGTCCGGTCAGGAGGGCGTGTGCCCTTCGGGTAGAGGGACAACCAAGGACAGGGAGAGCATGCTGCGGCCTCAGCACGTTCTGACATTTGCTGCGACTGCCGCGCTCGCGCTCGCTTTCGCCGGCAGCGCAGCGGCGGCGCGATTCGTCGTCGTCTATTCGAGCCACGTCTCGCAGCCGGTGGCCGAGCGCCACGTCGCGCGCGCCGGTGGCCAGTTGGTGGCCGCGTATCCTCAGATCGGCGTCGTCGTCGCCGAGTCGTCCGATTCTGGTTTCGAGTCGGCGATCGAACGGCTTCCCCGCGTGCAGGGCGCAACCGCCACGACCGCCTTCGCGGCCTCCGCGAGCGTCGAGTACGGGGACTGGGCGCCGCACGAAGGAAACCTCCTGAACGAGCCGGCGGCCGACGCCGACACGTTCTCCTCGCTCCAGTGGGGTCTCCGTCAGATCCATGCCACCGAAGCGCACGCGATCACCGGCGGGAGCCCGGAAGTGCTCGTCGGCCACATCGACACCGGCATCGACTTCACCCACCCCGATCTCACGCCGAATCTCGACACGGCCAACAGCGTCTCCTGCGTCGGGGGGGCTCCGAGCCAGGATCCCGCCGCCTGGGACGACGACTCCGGGCACGGCACCAACACGGCCGGCATCATCGCCGCCGCCTCGAACGGCATCGGCGTCGTCGGCGTCGCGCCCAACGTCCGCATCGCCGCCATCAAGGCAAGCATCCGCCAGGGGACGAGCGACATCTTCCTGCCCGAAGCCGTCATCTGCTCGTTCATGTGGGCCGCCGAGCACGGGGTGGACGTGGCGAACAACAGTTACTCGGTCGACAGCGCCCCCGTCGGCGGGACGACCTTCTTCTGCCGGGACAACCCCGAGCAGCGCACCGTCATCGAGGCGGTCGGGCGGTCCGTCCGGTGGGCCAAGTTCCGCGGCGTCTCGGTCGTCGCCTCAGCCGGAAACACGAACAGCGACCTCGTGGCCAACTCGTGCCTCCGCCTCCCGAGCGAGCTCCGCGGCGTCGTCACCGTGGGTGCCACGGGCATCCTCGGGAAGCGCGCCGCGTTCTCGAACTACGGGCTGGGGGTCGTCGACGTCGCCGCGCCCGGCGGGGAGGTTGCCCAGGGCGGCCCGCCGCCCGGCAACCTGATCCTCTCGACCTGGCCCGCGAAGTTCCCGGCGCCGACACTCCTCTGCGACCCGGTCGGGACACCGTGCTTCCCCGGCCCGACGCCCGGCGTGAGCTACTACCGCTACGGCCTCGGGACCTCGCAGGCCGCGGCTCACGCTTCCGGCGTGGCCGCCCTCGTCGTCAGCCGGTTCGGCCGCGACCACGAGTCGTTCCGCGGTCAGATGCGGCCCTTCCGCGTCGCGGCCATCCTCGAGCGGACGGCCGACCCCCAGCCCTGCCCGCCCGAGCCGGCCTGCGTCGCCGACGGCGACCTGAACGGCTACTACGGGCACGGGATCCTGAACGCCCTGCGGGCGCTCGAGCACGGTGGCGACGACCCTGACGACGACGATGAAGACGACGGCGATGACGATTAGCCGGCGATCGTCGGTGGTTTCGGGGAGGGGCCGGCGCGTGCCGGCCCCTTCTGTATGCTCGGACGCATAGCGGAGATCGTCGGCATCTGGCGCGCTCCCGCGCGGCGCGTCCCCATGGAGGCGCTCGACGAGGTCGCTGTGCTCGAGGACGGGCTCGACGGCTGCGCGCACCGGCGGCCGGGGAAGCGTTCGGTGCTGTTCGTCGCCGCGGAGGACCTCGACGTCGTCGGTGTCGAGCCGGGCGTCATCCGGGAGAACTTCACCGTCCGGGGCACCGACGTCATGCGCTGGCCGGTCGGTCAGCGAGTCGCCGTGGGAGAGGCCGAGTTCGAGATCGCGATTGTCTGCGACCCCTGCCACCTCATGGACGAGATCCGTCCCGGCCTGCAGGCGGAGCTCGAGGGGCGCCGCGGAATGCTCGCCTCGGTCGTGAAGACGGGGCGCGTCTCTCGCGGCGATTCCGTCAAGCTGCTTTGACGGCTGCGACGAGCTTCTCGATCGATGCCTTCGCGTCGCCGAAGAGCATCGCCGTCTTCGGCCTGTAATAGAGCTCGTTCTCGATCCCGGCGAAGCCCGGGTTCATGCTCCGCTTGAGGACGACGACGTTCGCCGCCTGGTCGACGTTCAGGATCGGCATCCCGTAGAGGGGGCTCTCGGGATTCTCGCGGGCGGCCGGGTTCGTGACGTCGTTCGCGCCGACGACGAGGGCGACGTCCGTGCGTGGAAACTCCGGGTTGATCTCTTCCATGTCGAAGAGCTGCGGGTAGGGCACGTTCGCCTCGGCGAGGAGCACGTTCATGTGTCCGGGCATGCGCCCGGCGACGGGGTGGATGGCGTACTTGACGTCCACGCCGCGGGCTTCGAGCAGGTCGGCGAGCTCGCGAACGGCGTGCTGCGCCTGCGCGACGGCCAGCCCGTAGCCGGGCACGATCACGACGCGGGTCGCATAGGCGAGCATGACGGCCGTGTCCTCGGCGGTGACCTCCCGGTGGCTCGTCCCGTCGGCCGAGGCCGCCGCCGTGGCCGGGGCGCCCTCCGCGACCGCGCCGAAGGCGCCGAAGAGGACGTTTCCAAGCGAGCGGTTCATCGCCCGCCCCATCAGGATCGTGAGCAGCGTCCCGGACGCGCCGACGAGCGTGCCGCCGATGATGAGCGCCGTGTTGTCCAGCACGAAGCCGGTCGATGCGGCGGCCAGCCCGGTGAACGCGTTCAGGAGCGAGATCACGACGGGCATGTCCGCGCCGCCGATGGGGAGGACAAGGAGCACGCCGAAGAGGAGCGCGCCCACGAGCAGAAGCACGAGCGCAACGCCCGCCTCGGCCGAGCCGGCGACTGCGCCGAAGGTCAGGAGAGCTGCGAAGAGCGCCGCGTTCACGGGCTGCTGAAACGAGAAGACGATCGGACGACCCGGGAGGAGCTCCTGGAGCTTGGCAAAGGCGACGAGGCTCCCGGAGAAGCTGGTCGAGCCGATCAGCGCGGAGAAGAGCATCGCGCCGATCGCGTCGCCTGCGACGTGGTCGGCTCCCGGGGTCAGCCGGTGGAACTCCGCGGCGGCGACGAGCGCGGCAGCTCCGCCGCCGACGCCGTTGAAGAGCGCCACCATCTGCGGGATCGCAGTCATCTTCACGCGCCGCGCCGTGACGGCTCCGATCACAGTGCCCACCGCAATCCCCGCCGCGATCAGCCCGTAGGAGTCGATCTCCGAATCGAGGAGCGTGAAGACGAGCGCGATCGTCATCCCCACGGCCGCGACCACGTTGCCGGAGCGCGCCGTCGCAGGGGAGGAGAGGCGCTTGATCCCGAGGATGAGGCAGACTCCGGCGGCGATGTACGTGACGTCGATCGCCGTCTGCGAGAGGGCGAGCGTCATCTACTCATCGACCCGCTCCGAGGGACGCCTCTTGAACATCTCCAGCATGCGGTCGGTGACGAGGAAGCCGCCGACGACGTTGATCGTCGCGAAGACGACGGCCACGAAGCCGAGCGCCTGCTCGAGCGTCGAGTCGGCCGAGCCCGCGATCAGCATGGCCCCCACGAGCACGATCCCGTGGATCGCATTCGTGCCGGACATGAGGGGCGTGTGCAGGAGGGTCGGCACCCGCGAGATCAGCTCGAAGCCGAGGAAGACGGCGAGGACGAAGACGGTGATGCTCGTGAGGAGCGTCTGGGTCATTTCGGCTCGGACCCCTTGAGGACGCGGCCCTCGTGGGTGACGCACGTCTCGCGCACGATCTCGTCCTCGAAGTCGAGCCGGAGCTCCCCGTCCTCGAGCATGTTCGTGAGGAAGGCGAGCACGTTCCGCGAGTACATCTGGCTTGCGTGCACGGGCAGCGTCGCGGGGACGTTCGTGAGGCCGACGATCGTGACGCCGTCGCGCACGACGATCTCGCCGGGCTCGGTCGCTTCGCAGTTGCCTCCCATCTCGGCCGCGAGATCGACGATCACGGTGCCCGGGCGCATGCCGCGCACCGCCTCCTCGGTGATCAGGACGGGAGCCGGCCGCCCGGGGACGAGCGCCGTCGTGATGACCGCGTCCGACTCGGCCGCGTGCCGGGCGATCAACTCCTGCTCCCTCGCGTGCTGGTCCTCGGCGAGGGCGACGGCGTAGCCGCCCACCCCCTCGGCCCCCTCCACGTCGAGCTCGAGGAAGGATGCGCCCAGGCTCTCGACCTGCTCCTTGACGACGGGGCGAACGTCGAAGGCAGAGACGACGGCGCCGAGCCGCCGGGCGGTGGCGACCGCCTGCAGCCCTGCGACGCCCGCCCCCAGCACCAGCACCTTGGCCGGCGGGATCGTGCCCGCGGCCGTCGTCAGCATGGGGAAGAACTTGCCGAGGTGCTCGGCGGCGAGGAGCGCGGCCTTGTAGCCCGCGACCGTGCTCTGCGAGGAGAGGGCGTCCATCGGCTGGGCCCTCGTGACGCGCGGGATCGCGTCCATGGAGAAGGCGGTGACCCGACGGTCCGCGAGCGCGCGCACGAAGTCGGGGTTCACGAGCGGCTGCAGCAGGGCGACGAGCACCGTCCCCTCGCGCAGGCGCGCGACCTCGTCGCTGGACGGCTTTTGCACCTTGCAGACTACGTCGGCCTCGGCATAGACCTCGTCTCCGGTTGTGACGCGAGCTCCGGCTTGCTCGTACGCCTCGTCGAGGAAGGAGGCGGCTTTGCCGGCTCCTTCCTCGATTAAGACGTCGACGCTCGCCTCGCCGAGGCGGCGCGCCGTGTCCGGGACGACGGCCACGCGTGTCTCTCCGGCCGCCGTCTCTCTCGGGACCCCCAGCTTCATGGTCGGGCGAGAGTCTAAGCTGACCTCATGGACGAATGGCTTCGGGACGCGCGCGACAAGCTGGCCGCGGCGGTCGGCGACGCGCCCTCCTCCTACGATCTCGAGCAGACTGACGTCGACGAGCTGCTCGAGCTCGCTCGCATCGCCGCCCACGAGAGCGGCGAGCGGACGAACGCCCCGCTTCTCTGCTACCTCGTCGGCCTCGCCCACGGCCGTAACGGCGGAGACTTGGCGACCCTCGTCGACGCAGCCGTCGGGACGTCCGCATAGGGTTTCCGCGATGGGGGAGCTGGACGGCCGGACGGCGATCGTCACGGGCGCCTCGAGCGGGATCGGGCTTGCCACCTCACGCGCGCTCGCGGGCGCCGGCGCCAGGCTTGCCCTGGGCGCCCGGCGCGCGGATCGTCTCGAGAAAGTCGCGAGGGACCTTCCGGGCGAAGCGCACGTCATCGCCCCTCTCGACGTCACCGATCCGGAGAGCTCGACGCGGTTCGTCGACGCGGCGGCCGCCGCCCTCGGCCGGGTTGACATCCTCGTGAACAATGCCGGACTGGCACTCGGTCGCACGACGATCGCGGACGGGAACGACGAGGACGACCGGATCATGCTTGAGACGAACGTGCTCGGCCTCGTCCGCATCACTCGCCTCGTCCTCCCGCATATGGAGGACGGCCGCGGGCACATCGTGAACATGGGCTCCTGGGCAGGCCGGGAGGCATACGCCCACGGCGGCATGTACGTCGGCTCCAAGTACGCCGTGCGCGCGCTCACGTACGTCATGCGCAAGGAGCTCGTCGGGCGCATCCGCGTCACGACGGTGGACCCCGGCATGGTCGGAGGCACGGAGTTCTCCGACGTCCGTTTCGGCGGAGACGAGGAGAAGAAGGCGGCCGTCTACCGCGGGGTCGACTACCTGACGGCCGAGGACGTGGCGGACACGATCCTCTGGGCCGTGACCCGCCCGGCCTACTTCAACGTGGACGAGATCGTGCTGAAGCCACTCCAGCAGGCGAGCCAGGACACGTTCGCCCGCCACGAGCAGTCCTGATGGCGCTGACGATCCTGGAAGGCTCGACCTTCTGCGTGTCAGACGAGCACGGGGACATCGCGGACGCCACGATGGGCCTCTTCGCTGCCGACACGCGCTTCCTCTCGCGCTGGCTCCTGACCGTCAACGGGGCGCGGCCGCTCCTCCTCTCCTCGGACAAGGTCGAGTACTTCTCGGCCGCCTTCTTCCTCCGCAATCCGGTGGCCGGCGACCTCGGCTATGACGAGCTCTCGATCGCGCGCGAGCGCTTCGTCGGCGACGGGATGCAGGAGTCCGTCGTCGTCCAGAACCATGCTCGCCGCCGGCTCGAGTTTGAGCTCGCGCTCGAGCTCGGGAGCGACTTCGCGGACATCTTCGCCGTCAAGGCCTATGACTTCTCCCTCGGCGACCCCGAGAACGCGCCGCCGCTTCCCGGCCCGGTCGACCCCGACTTCGAGGAGGAGGGAAACCAGTTCGTCCTCCAGGCCCTCGACGGCTTCACCGGGCTCACCCAGGTCGTCTTCTCCCGACAAGGTGACGTGGACGGCTCCTCCGTGCGCTACCGAATCGGGCTCGATCCGCGGGAGTCCTGGCGCCTGCGAGTGGACGTCATCCCCTCGGCGGACGGTGTGCCGATCGTGCCGGCCCGCACGGAGCGCAAGTTCGGAGACGAACGGGTGCGGGTGCGCGAGTCACTCGACGCGTGGCACTTGCGCGTGCCTCAGCTTCGCTCCGGCTGGCCGCAGCTCGCGCGCACCTTCGACCAGTCCGTCGCCGACCTGGCCTCGCTGCGCATGCACGAGGTCCCGCTGACCCTCGGGCAGCTCCCCGCGGCGGGCATGCCCTGGTTCATGACGGTCTTCGGCCGAGACACGCTCATAACCTGCCTCCAGACGCTGCTCTTCGGCCCGGAGCTCGCACGCAACGCGCTCACGACCCTCGCCGAGCTCCAGGCAACCGCGGACGACCCCGAGACGGACGCCGAACCGGGAAAGATCGTGCACGAGGTTCGCCACGGCAAGGGTGCCCTCGCCTGGTTCCCCCGCTACTACGGGACGGTCGACGCAACACCGCTCTACCTCATCCTTCTCTCGGAGGTCTGGCGCTGGACCGACGACCAGGCTCTCGTCCGCGACCTGCGCGAGCCGGCCGAGCGCGCGCTCGCCTGGATCGATCGCTACGGCGATCTCGACGGGGACGGCTTCGTCGAGTACCGGCGCCGCTCCAAGCGTGGCCTCGAGAACCAATCCTGGAAGGACTCGGGCGACTCGCAGCGGTTCCACGACGGGCGGGAGGCGGAGCCGCCCATCGCGCCCTGTGAGGTGCAGGGCTACGTCTACGACGCGAAGCGACGCATTGCGGAACTGGCGCGTCAGGTCTGGCGCGAGCGAGAGCTCGCGGACCGGCTGGAACGGGAGGCGGAGACGTTGCGCGCCCGCTTCGACGAGGCCTTCTGGTGCGAGGAGCGCGGCGGCTTCTACGCGCTCGCGCTCGACCGGGAGAAGCGGCACGTGGACTCCCTGTGCTCGAACATGGGGCATCTCCTCTGGAGCGGGATCGTCAAGCCCGAGCGGGCGGACGCGGTCGTCGACCGCCTCATGGGCGACGAGCTCTGGTCCGGGTGGGGCGTCAGGACGATGTCCACGGCGGACGCGGCCTTCAACCCGCTCGCCTACCACAACGGGAGCGTCTGGCCGCACGACAACTCCCTGATCGCCTGGGGCCTCGCGCGCTACAACCGCTGGGCGGAGGCGCAACGAATCATCCGCCGCACTTTCCAGGCGGCCGAGCACTTCGACTATCAGCTCCCGGAGGTCTTCGCAGGCTTCTCCCGCACGCAGACGCCTTTCCCGATTCCCTACCCGACGGCCGCCCGGCCGCAGGCGTGGGCGGCGGCCGCGCCGGTGCTCCTGCTCCAGATCCTGCTGGGGCTGCAGCCGGATCGCCGCCGCCAGGTGCTCGAGACGATCGCCCCGCCGGAGGTGCCCTCCTGGGCGGAGACGCTTAAGCTCTCGGCCGTGCGCGCCTTCGACCGTCTCTGGGACGTGTATCTGGAGGACGGGCGGGTGCGGGTGGAGGAGGCGTGAAGGTCGCGATCATCAGCCCGGCGTGGTTCCCGGTGCCGCCGCCCCGCTACGGGGGCATCGAGTGGATTATCGCGCTGCTCGCAGACGGGCTCGTAGAAGCCGGGCACGAGGTGACGCTCTTCGCCTCGGGCGACTCGGAGACGAAGGCCGAGCTCGTGTCCGTCTTCCCCGAGGCGCCGTCACGGTTCATCGGGACGACGCTCTACGAGCTCCACCACGCCCTCGCCTGCTTCGAGCGGGCCGCGGACTTCGACGTAATCAACGACCACTCGGGACCGCTCGCCGCGGCCGTCGGGGGTGCGGTCTCGACCGCGGTCGTGCACACGGTGCACGGTCCTCTCGACACGAGGGCGGGCGAGCTCTACGAGCAGGTGGCCCGGGTGTCCCCGCACGTCGGGCTCATCTCGGTCTCGCTCAACCAGCGCAAGCCGCGGCCTGATCTCCCCTGGGTGGCGAACTGCCACAACGCGCTCGACCTCTCGGCCTACCCCGTGCACCCACACCGGGGCGACTACCTTCTCTTCCTGGGGCGGATGAGCCCGGACAAGGGAGCGCACCGGGCGATCGAGGTCGCCGAGGAAGTCGGAGTCCCGCTCAAGCTCGCCGGAAAGATGCAGGACCTGCTCGAGCAGGAGTTCTTCGAGGCGAACGTGCGGCCGCACCTGGGGCCGGACATCGAGTACGTCGGGGAGGTCAGTCACGCGGAGAAGATCGACCTCCTCCAGAACGCTCGCGCGACGCTCTTCCCCATCAAATGGGAGGAGCCCTTCGGCCTCGTCATGATCGAGTCGATGGCCTGCGGCACCCCCGTCATCGCGACCCGGCGGGGAGCGGTGCCCGAGGTGATCGAGCACGGCCGCAGCGGCATCGTGGTCGACGAGCACACGCAGATGGGCGCGGCGCTTCCCGCCGCCGATGCGCTCGACCCGCTCGAGTGCCGCCGGTACGTGGAGGAGAACTTCTCGGCTGAGCGGATGGTGGGCGACTACCTCGACGCCTACGAGGCCGTGCTCTCGCGGGCCGGCGTCTAGCCTAGGCGGTTCGCGAGGGCGTCTTCACTGCGGCGAGCGCCTGCTCGAGGTCGGCGACGAGGTCGTCGGCCGACTCGATCCCGACGGAGAGGCGCACCAGGTCGCGTGGCGCCGCGAAAGGCCCGTCCGCGGTGGAGGCGTGGGTCATCCGCGCGGGGTGCTCGATCATGCTCTCGACGCCCCCCAGGCTCTCGGCGAGCTTCCAAATCCTCGTGCGCCCGACGAGCGCCACCGCCTCCTTCTCCGAGCCCACGAGGAAGGAGATCATCCCGCCGAAGTCGCGCATCTGGCGGGCCGCGAGCTCGTGGCCTGGATGACCCGCCAGGCCCGGGTAGAGGACGCGCTCGACGTCGGGGTGCTCCTCCAGGAAGGCGGCTATGCGGCGGGCGTTCAGACAATGACGCTCCATGCGTACGGCCAGGGTCTTGAGGCCGCGGAGAACGAGCCAGGCGTCGAGGGGGCCGGGAATCGCGCCGAGCGACTTCTGGAGGAAGCGCAGGCGCTCCGCGACCGTCGGGTCGTTCGTCGCAGCGAAGCCGCCGATGACGTCCGAGTGCCCGCCGAGGTACTTCGGGGTGGAATGGACGACTACGTCAGCGCCCAGCTCGAGGGGCCGCTGGAGGTACGGGGTCGCGAACGTGTTGTCCACGACGACGAGCGCGCCCGCGGCGTGCGCCGCCTCGGCCGCCGTGCGGATGTCGACGACGTTCAGCAGCGGGTTGGTGGGGGACTCGAGCCACACGATTCGGGTCTGCTCGTCCAGGTGCTGGGCCAGGCCGGTGCTCATCTCCTCCGCCGGGAGGAACGTGAAGAGGTAGCCCTTCGGCTCGTAGACCTGCGTGAACATGCGGTAGACACCGCCGTAGACGTCGTTGACGGAGACGACTCGCTCCCCCGGCGAGACGAGGTGCATGATCGTCGTGGTCGCGCCCAGCCCCGAGGAGTACGCGAGGC
>JBOHAJ010000177.1:0-6675 GCA_050697715.1 Gaiellaceae bacterium | reverse complement strand
GTCCGGGGACGTACGCCCCCGGGTCCGCGTCCCTGTAGTACTCGACCCCCTGGAGCAGGGAGTTGGCGCAGTTCCCGACGCCGATGAGGGCCACGCGCACCTTGTCCTCAGAGCGCGCCTTGCCGTTTTGCCGTCCGTTCGTCTGAGCCATCGTGTCCTTTCTTCCGAGCTGTCCTGCTAGCACTTCGACAACGAGCGCGTTGGTTGTGCTAGCAGCAGCGTTGGCCTCGTCCTTGAGCTTCTTCCTGAGCTGCGGTGGGACGCGCAGGAGCACTGCGCCGCTCCCGCCCGGGGCCGCGCCTCCGCGCCGGCCGGTCGGCTCGAAGGGGACGCTGAACCTGGCGGCGAGAATCTCCACGGCGACGTCGTTCATCGTGCTCCCGCGCCGCGCTACCTCGCGCGCGAGCCGGCGCTTCAGGGCGGGGGGCATGCGGACAAGGATGCTCGTTCTGCTAGCAGCCATGAGCTGCTAGCAGAGTAGCATCAGTTGCGTCGGAGCTGTGCGCGAACTGCTAGCACACGCTGAAGGACGGTGATCCAGGCGGTCGCTGTCAGGAGCGCCATCGTCCAGGGGAGCGCGCCGAGGGGCGCCAGCACGAGTCCGGCGGTGATGACGACGACCCGCTCGGCGCGGCTGCCGATGCCGACGTCGCCCTTGAGCGCGAGCGCCTCCGCGCGCGCGCGTGTGTAGCTGACGAGGAACGAGCCTCCGATGGCGGCGAACGCGAGCGCGACGCCCCACTCGATCCCGTCCCGCGCCAGGACGAGGCCGATGGCGCCCAGCATGAAGCCCTCGCCGACGCGGTCCACGGTCGAGTCGAGAAAGGCCCCGAAGGGCGTGCCCGTCCCGCGCCGCCGGGCGAGCGCGCCGTCGAGGATGTCGAGGATCGAGCCGACGACGAAGAGCGCCGCACCGGCAAGGAAGAGCCACTCGCTGAGGTACTCGAACCAGACGACGAGCGAGCCCGCGATGCAGAGGCCGACGCCCGAGAACGTCAGCGCGTCCGGCGTCACGTTCGTTCCCTCGAGGCCCTGGAGGGAGCGGCCGGCGAGCCGACGGGCCTCGTCGGTGTAGGCCCGCTTGACCCGCTCGACGGTTGGCGTGCGGCTCACGACCGCGGGCAGGCTACCAGCGCCGCTCGCAGATGAGGCAGGGGGCGGCCGCCAGGCGGCGAGACTGCGACCAGGCGACCATCGTCCCGCCCACTACCGCGGCACCGACCCCGGCCGCCACGTCAAGCCAGAAATGGTTTCCGGTGGCCATCACGGAGAACCAGACCCAGGTGGGCCAGAGTGTCCAGAGGAGCGCGACCCACCGGCTCCTCACCAGGGTGGCGAGGGCGAAGCCGATGATGAGGGCGTCGGCCGCGTGCACGCTCGGCATCGCGGCGTACGGGTTCGAGGCGAACTCGACGAGGCCGCTGCCGTGGTTGACGGCGGCGGAGGCGGCGAGCGTGTCCACGAATCCCTCCTCCGGAAACATGCGCGGCGGGGCGGTCGGCATGAGCATGTAGCCGACCAGCGCGAGGAGGTTCGTGGCCAGGACCCAGTTCCGGACGGCGATGAAGGAGTCGTTGTGGCGGAGGTAGATCCAGAGGAGCCCGAACCCGAGCACGGGGAACTGTGCGAGCCAGTACGTCCAGTTGACCGCGTCGAGGGCGCCCCCGCCCGCCTCCAGGATCACGCGCTGGAGGTCCGCCTCGACGAGCGTGTGAAGCGCCCGCTCGGCGTCGATCACCAGACGCCCGTTCTCGAAAGCCTCGACCGGGTTGCGGTCGGCGAAGCCGCGCGCGAGCTGGTAGACGACGCCGAACCCGAGCCAGAGGCCGAGCTGGAAGAGGAAGTCGCCCCAGCCACGGGGTAGCAGGCGTGCGGCTCGCGTGCTCATTGTCCTACTCTAACGCGGCCCGATCGGACGAGATTCCTCGTGCGCATCCGAGGCACGAGTTAGCCCCCGATGTAGGACATCTCCACTTTCCGCAGGCCTGCGGTCTCGGCCGAGCGAAGCTCGGAGTAGCGGTCGCGCCGGCGGTTCCAGATGCCCCCGAGCGCCTCGGCCAGCTCGGCGTCCGACGCGCGCGCGCGGAGAAGGGCCCGGAGGTCGTGACCCCGCGAGGAGAAGAGGCAGGTGAAGAGCTGCCCGTCGGCGGAGACCCGCGCCCGCGTGCAGTCGCGGCAGAACGGCTGTGTCACCGAGGCAATGACTCCCACCTCGCCGGCCCCGTCTACATAGCGGTAGCGGTTCGCGACCTCGCCGCGGTAGTCGGGATCCACCGGCTCGAGCGGCCACTCTGCGTCGATGGCGGCGACGATCTCGGCCGCAGGGACGACGTCGTCGAGGCGCCAGCCGTTCGTCGTGCCGACGTCCATGTACTCGATGAAGCGCACGACGTGGCCGGTGCCCCGGAAGTGGCCGGCCATGGGCACGACCGAATCCTCGTTCAGCCCTCGCTTGACGACCGTGTTCACCTTGATAGGCCCGAGGCCCGCCGCGGCGGCCGCCTCGATTCCTTCGAGTACGCGCGCCACGGGGAAGTCAGCGTCGTTCATCGCCCGGAAGACTGCGTCGTCGAGCGAGTCGAGGCTGACCGTGACGCGCCCAAGGCCGGCGTCGGCGAGCGCTTGCGCCTTCAGCGGGAGGAGGGCGCCGTTCGTGGTCAGCGCGATGTCGAGCCCCGGGATCTCGGTGAGCATCGCGACGAGCCGCTCGAGGTCGCGCCGGACGAGCGGCTCCCCGCCCGTGAGGCGCACCTTGCGTACCCCGAGGGCGGCCACGATCCGAGCCAGCCGTGCGATCTCCTCGAACGTGAGGAGCTCGCCCCGCTCGAGGACGTGGTAGTCGCGCCCGAAGATCTCCCTCGGCATGCAGTAGACGCAGCGGAAGTTGCACCGGTCGGTGACGGAGACGCGCAGGTCACGCAGCGGCCTGCCGAGCCTGTCTTGGAGGGGCTCCACAATGCAAGCGTACCCTGCCGCGGCTGCAAGAAAAGGGCGACCCGAGTGCTCTACCTTGATGCAGTCCCCTCTTCCCGCGAAGGCGCCCTCATCGGGCGCCTTCGTGCTTTGTGTTCCACGGTCACAAACACTCTGTGGCTTTCCTTGGGCGAGGGAGCCTTGTGCGTGTGGAACACAAGCCTCGAAACGACCGCGCCGACGGACACAGCGCGATTAGCGCTGCTGATCGCATCGCTCGGAAACTCGACTTGCGCTGATCGTCGCGCCGCGGCGATTCTGGGCTGATGGCTCCCCGCTTCGGCGCCCGGGTCTGGCTGGCCCTGGGCACGATCTACCTCGTCTGGGGCTCGACGTTCATGGCGGTCACGATCGCCGTGCGCGACCTGCCCCCGCTGCTCGCCATGGGGATTCGGCACCTGGCCGCAGGGGCGATCCTGCTCGCCTGGGCGCTCCCCCGCGGAGACGCCGCCGGAGACCCGATCGGCCCGGCCCAGATCCGCGCGGGTCTCGTGTTCGGCGGAGCGCTCTTCCTCGCTGGGCACGGCGGTCTCGCGTGGGCCCAGCAGACCGTGCCCTCCGGCCTGGCCGCGCTTCTGATCGGGAGCATCCCCCTCTGGATGGCCCTGCTCGACCGCGTCGTGTTCGGAAAGCGGCTGACTCCCGCGGCGAACGTCGGGCTTGGCGCCGGCTTCGTGGCGCTCGCCTTCCTGGTCGACCCCTTCGGCGGCGGGTCGGTCGACCGCGCGGGGGCAGTCGTCGCCATCCTCGCGGCCTTCGCCTGGGCGGCCGGGTCGCTCTACTCGCGCGGGGCGATGCTTCCGAGGCGGCCGCTGGTCTCCGCCGGGCTCGCCGCGCTCTGCGGCGGCGTCCTCCTCGCCATCGCCTCGGCAGCGAGCGGCGAGTTCGGCGACGCGCGCTTCGCGTGGGAGGCGCTGCTCGCGGTCGCGTACCTCGTCGTCGTCGGCACCCTGATCGGCTTCACTGCCTACGTCTGGCTGCTGCGCGCGGCGCCGACCTCCCTCGTCTCGACGTACGCGTACGTCAACCCCATCGTCGCCGTCGCGCTCGGGTCGGCGTTCCTGGGTGAGAAGGTCTCCGGGCAGATGCTGGCTGCCGGAGCAGTCATCCTCGTCTCCGTCGCCCTCATCGTCCGCTCAAGCCGGACGGCGCTCGTGCCGGGGCGCGGCCTCAGACCGCCGGCCGCGGCCGAGCCGGCGGGGTCCCGGGCGCCAGCCGCCTAGCCGGCGCTCAGCGCCCGGGGAGGCGATTCGCACGCACGCGGAATCGGCGATCGGGTACAACCGCGCCGTGGATCAGCGCGAGACCCCACTCGCGGACGCCGCCGCGGACTTCCTCGCGAACGAAGGCATCACGCCCTTCACGACGCCGGGGCACAAGCGGGCGCCGCACCTGCGCGATCCGCTGCTTGCGCTCGATCTCCCGCTCTCCTCGGGGGCGGACGACCTGCACCTTCGCCGTGACGTCCTCGGGCACGCCGAGCGGCTCGCGGCCGAGCTCTGGGGCGCCGACTGCTGTCGCTTCTGCGTGAACGGTTCCACGCAGGGAAATCAGGCGCTCGCCCTCGCGCTGGGGCGTCCCGGCGACCGGGTCGTCGTCTCCCGCAACCTGCACAAGTCTGTGCTCGCCGGTCTCGTCCTGGCCGGCCTCGACCCGGTCTGGGTGAGGCCGGACGTCGATCTCGAGACCGGGCTCGCGCTCGGCGTTCCCGTCGCCAGGGTGGAGGAGGCGCTCGAGCGCCTCCCCGGTGTGTGCGGCGTCTTCCTGGTCGAACCGAACTTCGTGGGCGTCCTCTCCGACCTCCCTGCGATCGGGGAGCGCTGCAAGGCGGCGGGAGTCCCGCTCGTCGTCGACCAGGCCTGGGGCGCGCACCTCGGCTTCCACCCGGAGCTGCCGCCCCACGCGCTCGCGGCCGGCGCGGACGCCTTCGTCGCCTCCGCCCACAAGACCCTGGCCGCGTTCACGCAAGGCGCCTACCTGCTCGCCCGCGGCGGCGGTCGTCTCGACCTCGCGCGCCTGGAGGAATCCTTCGAGCTCCTGCACACGACGAGCGTCTCTGCGGCAATCCTCGCGAGCCTCGACCGGGCTCGGCACATCCTGGCCGTCGACGGACGGGAGCTGCTGGGGCACACGCTGGCGCTTGCCCGAGCGTTCCGCGAGCGTATGGCGGAGATCGAGGGGCTGGTCGTACTCGACTCCGACGACCCCACGAAGCTCGTGCTCGCCGTCACCGGGACCGGCGCCGACGGGCTCGCCGTCGAGGCCGATCTCTTCGCCGAGGGGATTCGCCTCGAGCTCGCCAACCGAGACACGCTCGTCCCGCTCCTGACGATCGGGGATACGGAGAAAGGCGTCGAGCACCTCGCGAACGCACTCGTCCGCTCGCTCGCGCGGAGGCGCGGCGAGCCTCGCCCGCCCGGCGGGGCCAGCGCCGTCTGGAGCGTGGAGGCAGAGAAGGTGATGACGCCGCGCGAGGCGTTCTTCGCGCCGCGGGAGGCGGTCGCCGTCGAGGTCGCGGCCGGACGGGTCGCCGCCGAGACCGTGGTCCCCTATCCGCCCGGCATACCGGCCGTCGCCCCCGGCGAGGTCGTCTCGCGCGAGCTCCTCGAGGCGTTGCGCGAGGCGGCCGCACACGGCACTCGGCTCGCCTACTGCGCCGATCCCGGCCTCGCGACCATCCAGGTCGTCGCGCGTCCCTGAGGACATGTCCGGGGGTCTGACCCCTAGACATGCCTCGAACGGACGGGAGCTGTGGAAAGGTGCCGCGAGCGGCCGGCGTCCGCGACACGAGGCGGGCCGCCGCTTTCCAAAGGTGCACGCGTCTCTCGGCGCAAACAGCCCGCTTTACGCGTGGACGGTAGATCTGCTATAAAGAGACTAAGATTTTCTCAGCCGGAAACCCCTGACACGGAGGTCTGAACGAACCTATGGCACGCACGATCGGAATCGATCTCGGCACGACGAACTCCTGCATGGCCGTGCTCGAGGGCGGCGAGCCGACCGTCATCCCCAACGCCGAGGGCGGGCGCACGACCCCGTCCGTCGTCGCGTTCACGAAGGACGGCCAACGGCTCGTGGGCGCGCCCGCGAAGCGGCAGTCGGTCACGAACCCCCAGAACACCGTCTTCTCGATCAAGCGCTTCATGGGGCGCAAGCACTCGGAGGTCACGGAGGAGATGAAGATCGTCCCCTACGAGGTCGAACCAGGCCCGAACGGGGACGCACGCGTGAAGGCCGGCGGTCAGCAGTACGCGCCGCCGGAGATCTCCGCGATGATCCTCCAGAAGCTGAAGGCGGACGCCGAGGCCTACCTGGGCGAGCCGGTGACGGACGCGGTCGTGACCGTCCCCGCCTACTTCAACAACGCGCAGCGCGAGGCGACCAAGGACGCGGGCAAGATCGCCGGGCTCAACGTCCTCCGCATCATCAACGAGCCGACCGCGGCCTCGCTCGCGTACGGGCTCGACAAGGAGTCCGACCAGACGATCCTCGTCTTCGACCTCGGCGGCGGGACGTTCGACGTCTCCATCCTCGAGCTCGGCGAGGGCGTCTTCGAGGTGAAGGCCACGAACGGCGACAACCACCTCGGCGGCGACAACTTCGACAAGGCGGTCGTCGACTGGATGGTGGCGGAGTTCAAGCGCGAGCAGGGCATCGACCTCTCGCAGGACAAGATGGCGCTCCAGAGGCTCTACGAGGCCG
>JBOHAJ010000176.1:0-8121 GCA_050697715.1 Gaiellaceae bacterium | reverse complement strand
CGTACGGGGCGGGCCGTCCGCGCCTTCCAGCGCCGGGCCGGGCTGGTTGCCGACGGCATCGTCGGCCCGCGCACGCGCAAGGCGCTCGGGCGTTTCGCGCGGCGCCGGATCGGCGCCCGGCCCATGTGGCCGGGGATGCGCGGCTGGGATGTCGCCGCGCTCCAGTTCATGCTCGCCTGGCACGGCTTCCCTTCAGGGGCGATGGACGGCTACTTCGGTCCCCGCACGCACCGCGCCCTGTTCCGGTACCAGCGCTGGAAGAGGATCGGCGCAGACGGCGTCGCGGGCCCCCTCACGCTCCGCTCGCTTCGCTCCCCCCCACCGCGCCCACCCGTCTCTCTCTCCCGCCCCGTGCGGGGAGGGATCGGCGACCGCTTCGGCCCGCGCGGAAACCGGTTCCACACCGGCCTCGACTTCACCGCCTGGTACGGGGCGCGCGTGCGCGCCGCCCGCTCGGGTCGCGTCGCCTACGCCGGCTGGGACGCGGGCGGTTACGGCTACCTCGTGATCGTCCACCACGGTCGCGGCATCCGCACGTGGTACGCGCACCTCTCCCGAATCTCGGTGGGCTTCGGCCAGCGAGTGGGGCGCGGCGCACGCGTCGGCGCCGTGGGAGCCAGCGGACGCGCGACCGGGCCCCACCTTCACTTCGAGCTCCGCGTACGCGGCGCCGCGGTGAACCCGCTAGCGGCCCTTCGCTAGCTCCTTCGACCGCTCCATCGCAGCCTGAATGGCGTTGAGGAAGGCGGCGCGCACGCCGGCCTGCTCGAGCTCGCGGATCGCCGCGATCGTCGTCCCGCCCGGCGACGTGACCATCTCGCGGAGCTGAACCGGGTGCATCTTCTCGTCCCGCAGGAGCTTGGCAGTCCCGAGCATCGTCTGGACGACGAGGTCGGTCGACACCTCGCGGGAGAGGCCCAGCAGGATGCCCGCCTCGATCATGGACTCGGCCAGCAGCGCGAAGTAGGCCGGCCCCGAGCCCGAGACCGCCGTGATCGCGTCCATGTACTCCTCGTCCACGCGCACCGAGCGCCCGACCGAGCCGAGGATTTCCTCCGCCTGGGCGACGTGGCGCTCCTCCGCGTGGGAGCCAGCCGCGATCCCCGCCATGCCCTCGTGCACGGTCACCGGCGTGTTCGGCATCGCCCGGACGACGGGGACGCGGTTCCCGAGCTGGCGCTCGATCAGCTCCGTCGGGATCGCCGCCGCAATCGAAAGGACCGTTTGCTCCGCGCTTACGGCGCTTCCCACCTCGGCGAGCAGCGCCTCGATGTCCTGCGGCTTGACGGCGACGACGATGATGGCAGCGCCCTCCACCGCCTCCACGTTCGAGAGGGTGGTCGCGATCCCGTAGCGCTCGGCGAGCTGGTCCAGGTGCTCCTGGTGCCGTGCCGTGGCGACGATCTGCTCGGCGGTCGTCCAGTTCGACGAGAGGACACCCGCGATGAGCGCCTCTCCCGCCTTGCCGGCGCCGAGGACTGCGAGGCGGCGTCTCAGCGCTCCCCCTCCTCCTCGCGGAAGGCCTGCGCCGCCACCGTCCCGCGCAGCCGCGCGGCGAGCAGGTAGTCGACCGCGATCCTGCTGGCCCGCCGCTCGAACCACTCCGCCGTCTCGGCATCCGGCCAGCGTCCGTTCTCGAGCAGGTACGCGATCGCCTGTGCCTCCCGCAACGTGAGCACCCCGGAAAGCTACCCGAGGGCGCGATCGAGGTTCGCGGCAGCGCTGATCAGCGCGAGGTGGGTGAACGCCTGCGGGAAGTTCCCGAGCAGCTCCCCGGAAAGCCCGATCTCCTCGGCGTAGAGCCCGAGATGGTTCCCGTACGTGAGCATCTTCTCGAAGGCGAGCCGAGCCTCGTCCAGCCGCCCGGCGCGCGCGAGCGCCTCCACGTACCAGAAAGAGCACATGGAGAAGGTCCCCTCCTGCCCCTCGAGCCCGTCCGGCGAGGCTTCAGGGTTGTAGCGGTACACGAGGCTGTCCGAGACGAGCTCGCGCGTGATCGCATCGAGCGTGGAGAGCCAGCGTGGATCGTTCGGAGCGATGAACTTCACGAGCGGCATGAGGAGGATGGAGGCGTCGAGCACGTCCGAGCCGTAGTGCTGGACGAACGCCCGCCGTCCCTCGTTCCATCCGCGCGCCATGATCTGCTCGTAGACCTGGTCGCGCGAGGACAGCCACCCGACGAGGTCGGCGGGAAGGCCGCGCTGACGCGCGATGCGGATCGCGCGCTCGACGGCGACCCAGGACATCAGCCGCGAGTACGTGAAGTCCTTGCGCCCGCCGCGCGTCTCCCAGATGCCCTCGTCGGCCTGGTCCCAGTGCTCGCAGACCCAGTCGACGAGGCGCCGCACCTCCTCCCACGTCGCGTGCGAGATGGGCGCGCCGTGCTTGTTGTAGAGGTAGATCGAGTCGATCAGCTCGCCGTAGATGTCGAGCTGGAGCTGGTCGGCCGCGGCGTTCCCGATCCGCACCGGCCGGGAGCCGCGGTAGCCCTCGAAATGGTCGAGCGTCTCCTCCGGAAACTCGGGACGCCCGTCGATCCCGTACATGATCTGAAGCGGACCCGAGTCGCCCCCCATGCGCTCGCGCACGCGGTCGGTGAGCCAGTCCATGAAGGAGGCGGCTTCGTCCGTGAAGCCCAGCCTGAGGAGCGCGTAGAGCGAGAAGGCCGCGTCGCGGATCCACGTGTAGCGGTAGTCCCAGTTGCGCGGGCCGCCCACGTGTTCCGGCAGGCTCGTCGTCGGCGCGGCCACGATCGCCCCGGTGGGCTCGTAGGTGAGCAGCTTGAGCGTCAGCGCGGAACGCTGCACCATCTCGCGCCAGCGACCGCGGTAGCGCGACCGGGCGAGCCAGCGGCGCCAGTACTCGATCGTCCGCTCGTACGCCTCGCGCGTCTCCTCCTCGGAGTAGGCGCGCGGCGCCTCGTCCGGATCCACCCGCTCGAGGACGAACGTCACCGTCTCCCCCGCCCGCAGCGTGAACTCGCTGTGCGCGTCGCGTTCGTCGCAGGCGATCGGCCGGGTGGATTGGAGAGCGAGGCTGAGCCGCGGCGACCGGAAGAGGACGCCGTGCTCGTTGTGCTCGACGACGTGCGGCGTACGCCCGTAGTCGAACCGCGGCTTGAGGTCGAGCCGGAAGCGCATCTCCCCGCGCACGCCGACCACGCGGCGTACCAGGCGGTGGCGGTGCCGCTCCTCGCCTGTGCGCGGAATCGGCATGAAGCCCTGTAGCTCCCCCACTCCCTCCTGCGAGAGGAAGCGCGTGACGAGGACGTTCGTGTCCGGGAAGTAGAGCTGCTTCGGCGTCCACCGCTCGGTCAGCGGGCTGATCCTGTAGTAGCCGCCCTTCTCCCGGTCGAGGATGGAGGCGAAGACGCTCGGCGAGTCGAAGGCCGGGCAGCAGTACCAGTCGATCGTCCCGTCCGTGCCCACGAGCGCGACCGAGTGCAGGTCGCCGATGATGCCGTGCTCGGCAATGGGAAGGTAGTCGTGCACCCCGCTATGGAACGACGCGCGGCCGGTGCGCGTCAAGCGTGGTCGGGCCCCGTCCGGTGATGCCGCCCCTCTTCTGGCGTGCGAAAAGCGCGCCAGTCAAGGACGCAAGGAGCCTGCGTATTCATCAATACGTGGGCGACTGAGGACGCCGCCTGGCGCCGCTTTGCAGCCGTCAGAAGTGATGGCGGGCCATTGCCGGGCGGGGCCCTACATCGGCGCTTCGACCGACGTCTTCTTGTCCAGCGTCCCGTCGACGCGGTAGCGGTCGTAGCCCGGACCGCCGTTCACGTGGTCGTGCGTGCCGTCCCGGGCCCAGAGCCAGTCGTTGCCCTCCTTGCCGAGGAGAACGTCGCGGCCGCCGTCGCCCTGCATGCGATCGCTTCCGAGGCCGCCGCGCAGGACGTCGTCACCGTTGCCGCCGCCGATCGTGTCGTTCCCAGGCCCGCCCTTGAGGATGTCCTTGCCGCCCAGACCCGAGATGAGGTCGTGGCCGCCGAGGCCGCAGATGACGTCGGCGCCTGCCGTTCCGTTCATGATGTCGTCGCCGGCCGTCCCATTCATCTCGCAGGGCGCGTCGGTCACCGCGACCGTGTGGCCCTGGGCGACGAGCGGCAGGAAGGCGAGCAGCGCGGCGACCCCGAAGAAGGCGAGGCCGGAGACGAGGACCCGCGTGCGCATCGCCCTCTCCCCATCGGCGGGTGAGCCGTTTGTCACGATCCCTCGCGCGAGGGGCGGCCGACTAGCCTCCTCGCCGACGAGCTCCGCCTCGCCCTCGCGCTCGCTCTTCGGCTCCAGCCGCGGGATTCCCGCCCGAAAACGTTGCATTTTCTACAAGCACGTGCGACTCTTGTGGGGACGGAGCGATCGAGCGCCGCCTGGGTGAGGGAGGAATCCCCAGAACGCGGCTAAGCCTGGGCCGCTCGATCCTCCGTCTCTCGAACGACGGCGTGTTAGCCGTCGGCGGAGAACGGGTCGCGACTCCGCTCGTCCACCGGGCCGAACGTCTTGACGCGGCTCACTTTCCTCCCCTTCACTGTCGCTCCTCGCAAGACAGCGAGGGGACTCGAATGTCGTCACGGGCGGCTCCTGCGAATCACTACGCCGGGTGATTCCCTCGCGCCGCAAGCTCGCGAATGCTCAGAGGTAGCTAAAGCCCTTCGGCGGAGCGGTCACGTCGACGACTTTGGAGTGTTTCACCGACGTGAGCATGACTGCCCACTACACCGAGGGGTCTCGAGATCACACACAGGTTTCTCCCTCTCGCTCGCGCGCTGAGCGTGAACGAACCAAACGCGAGGAGCGCCTGCGCCGAGCTCGGAAGGGAGGTGAATCGAGAATGTTCAAGTCCCTCGTGACGCTGAGCAAGCGCGAGGACGGGCAGACCATGGCCGAGTACGGCGTGGTGCTCGCCGTCATCACGCTGGTGATCGTCGTTGCCCTGGCCGCCCTCTCGGGCGCGATTTCGGCGGCGCTCGACGCCGTCACGGCCGTCCTCTAGCCGCAGGTGGACGCCGTTCCGAGCGAGCCGGCCGCAAGGTCGGCTCGCTCGCGTTCTCAGCCGGATCCAAAACGGGCCGGCGTACGAGGCCGGCCCGAGTAGAGGTGTTACGATCGGCCCTTCGGTCTCTTCCGTACGGGCAAGAATTGGGCACACACTCGCTGGTCGTTCGCGGGCCTCGCTTCGTCGAGCGCTCCACCGCTACGAGGGCGGAGCTCTACGCGCGGGCGCGGCAGCTTGGAATTCCCGGCCGTTCGCGGATGAACAAGGACGAGCTCGCGCGGGCCGTCAGGCACACAGGCGGCCGGCTCGGGCAGGTGCGCACCCTGGAGCGCCGCTCCTCGCGGCGGGCGACGGCGGCCGTCCTCCTGAGGCTGGCGCGGAGGTCCAGCCGTGTGATCTCGCCCTTCGCCACGCTGGCGCTGTCCGCCGTGATCGGTGCCGCGACGCCCATGGTCCTCGTCGATTCCGCCGAGCAGCTTGCCGGGGCGGCGCACGTCGCATTGCCGACCGCGGTTGCACAAGCAGCCTCCGTCCAGCCCGATCGCTCGTCTCCGAGCGCGCCCACGCACCGGACGTCGCTGTCCTCGGCCGGTGCCGTTTCGACCACGCTGCACAGTGAGGCGTCCGGGGGCTCGAGCACGTCGGGCTCCACGCCCCAGCCCGTCGACCACGGGGCGGAGGCGCCCGGGCCTTCCGTGGACTCCGGGCCGGGCCCGTCGGGCCCTTCGGGTGCGCCGGGTCCAGCGGGCGGCGGCGACACGAACTCCCCCGAGGAGGTGCCCGCCGAGGAGGAGGCGCAGGAGCCTACGGACGCGACCGGCGTGACCGTGTGCCACAAGGCCGGCACGTCGCATGCCAAGACGATCACGGTCTCGGCGACTTCCGTCGACGCCCATCTGAACCACGGCGACACGCTCGGCGCCTGTCCATAGGAACTGAGGTTCGGACGGTCCTTTCGCGGCGGCCGCGCTGGTTGCCCGCGGAGTCAGGACGCAGGCAAGGCCTCGGTGCGGTAATCAGTCCCCGGTCTGGCCGGAGCCGTTTTGCTCGGGAGCCGTTGCCCCTTCGATCTCGGCGGCGTTTGCGTTGCGGGCATCTGCCGCCGCCTGCTTCCGCTCCTCCTTCTTCTCCTGCTTCCGCTGGCGGCGCTCCTGAAGCGCCCGTTCACGCGCCATCTTCGCCATCGTCGTCTGCCTCTTGGAACTCGAACCCATTGCAGCCCTTCCTTTCGATCGACGCCTGCCGCGTTCCGGGAACGTTCGTCTCGCCACACCGCGGCGACAGAAATGGTTCCGTCCTGCTCGGACGTGCTGCTCTCGCGCCACCAACCCACTCGGCGCGAGCGCCGCACCGCAGCGTCTAAGTCTAGTCACGCCGCCGCCTCGCGGCGCGAGGATGGCGAGGAGTGTCGGCAACGGAAGCACCTGAATGGGAAGTCGCCGACGCAAAGCCGACTCATCGCGGACGAGGCGCGGTAGCCGAATGCCGCGATCCGGCTTGATTCCAGTCGGGGCTGACCGAGTCCGTCCGGCGGAACCAGCCCACCTCGCAATGCCATCTCGGCCCAGACGGTTAGCCCGAGACGAACGTGTGCGCTGGGTACATCTCCGGGTCGGCCTCGACGCCCACCTCCCGCAGGATCGGAACGAGCGTCTCTCCAAATCGCCGGGCGGCCTCCTCGGACTCCCACACATCGACAACGCGGAAGCCGCCCTCAGCTTCTCCGGCAGCGTGAACCAAGAGGCCTTCGACAGGCCAGTCCGCAGGCGACTCTAGGCGGCTCTTGCCGTCAGTCACCCGACGAACGGCCTCTTCGTAGCTCTCCTGCGTCAACCCCGGCCCCTGATGAACGAGCACGACCGCCACCGCTACCTCCTCATCGTCGGAAACCCGTGCGACTCTACGACGACTCCAAGGCGTCGTGCAATCCGACGCGGCGCTGAAGTCCCTCCGGCACAGGTTTCTTAGGCGCCGTGTCCTGACCCCCAGTAGCCGGGGTTTCGCTTCCGGGTGCTCCAGCCGTCGCCCTCGGCCGCGTGAGGTGCTCGCCGAGCTTCCCCGCGGCTCGGCACCCCCATCTGTTCCCGGCGCAGGGAGGCGGGCACCTGAACCTCCACGCCTGGCGGGCGGACGAGTGGACGCCCTCGAGCGGACGCGGGCGGCGCTCGATACCTTCGCCGCCCGGCAGCCGTCAGGGGTTGGGGTCGTCCCGGTCGGTGTCTGACTCGCCTTCGTCTCGCCGGCGCTCGTGTTCCTCGACGAACTGCATGCGAGCTCGGTCGGCTTCCTGCTCGGGCGTCGGGGCGTTTGTGTCCGGAGTGCGTCCAGGATCCTCTGGTATGGGGCGCCGTCCGAGCAGCCGCTTGAATGCGCTTCCAGGCGATTCATGTCAGTCGGGGCGCCCGGATTTGAACCGGGGACCTCTAGTCCCCCAGAACAATACGCGGGTTTGCCCCGTATTGGCGGGCAGTGGCGCAAGGTGGTTGTGAGCAGGGGAAACGTGCCCACCGAGCCTGCCTTTCGTCGCTCTTTGCGAACGCCGATTTGAGGACGTGTGGGCACGGATTGGGCACACGCCCCCGTCTCTAGCGGGGTACTCACTGGCGCGCACCTGGCGCGCACCCAACCCCACGTGGCTTATCCTCCTCGGGCCGTGCCGCGCTACGAGCTCGTCGTCGAGCGCCCCGGTGAGCCGCCGCACACGTCCGACTACAACAGCCGAAACCGACGGCACACGGAGGGTGACGTGATTCGCCTCGCTGACTTCGGCAACGTTCGGGTGATCCGCGTCGAGACGATCGATCACCCGATGTTCGTCGCGCGCCTTGTCTGCGCGCCGGTCGGATAGGTGCTCGCCCGAGAACGACGAGGGGGCGCCTCTGCAAAGACGCCCCCTCGCCGTTGAAGACCCCGGGGGCCGGAGGTCAAGCCGTCCTTACGGATAGGCTCGGGCCTCCCGTCGCTTCGACGCGTGAGGACCCCTAGATGGCCTCCGGCCCCGCGGCACGCATGAGGACCCCTTTCGCGCCTCCGGCCCCAGGTCGACGGGCGCCTACGACTCCAGCCCGTATTCGTCGTATCGCGGCACGTTCCCCATGTGTCCGTCGCGGGCGATGACGATGAGGTCGT
>JBOHAJ010000175.1:0-10131 GCA_050697715.1 Gaiellaceae bacterium | reverse complement strand
CCCATCAGCGGGATCGTCGTATCGGGGGTCTGGTCTGGCAAGGTGGCCTCCTTCCGGCCGGCCGGCCAGTCGAGGCTCTCGAGGAGCCTCGACCGACGACCCGGCTCAGGTCAGGCCCTGCTTACACTGAGAATCGGACATACCCCCGGCGAGCGCCTCCCCGGCCCGGTGGACGATCGCGTCGACCGTCCCGGTCGAGAGCTCGGCTCCGAACAGCTCCCGGGCGAGTTCGGTCGTGTCGCGGCGGGAGACACGGTTGCGGACTGTCAGCGTCACGACCGCGGCCTGCAGCCGCGGCCCGAACGCCGACCGTGGCAGCTCGCGCGGAAGCTCGGCCCGTGTCCGGGTGGCGCACTCAGGACAGCACACACCGTGCAGCCGATGCTCGCTCACGCGGACCGCGATCGGCGGCAGCTCCGCGACCTGGTGGCGCCACGGCTCCGCCGCGTCGACCCGTTCCGGCGCGCCGAACAGGTACCCGCACGACCGGCACCGCTCCGGCCAGTGCTCGACGACCTCGTCGACCTGCTCGGGCGCAAGCAGCCGCCGGTGGCTGCCCTCATGCCCCGGTTGACCACCACGCCCACGACCCGACCGCCTCCCGCCCGGAGGCGGCGGCGCCGAGGGGGGATCCTGCGAGGGCGGCAGCGACGAGTTTCGCGAGCTTCGGTTCAGTCGCCGCTCGAGCTCATCGACCCGAGCCTCGAGTCGCTGGTTCGCCTCGACCAGCTCGCCGACTCGCAACAACAACGCGACAGCCGTCTCACGATCACCGTCGAGGATCGCCTCGGCCTCAGCCCGCTCCACACCTCAGGGTTCGCCACCTGCACCCGGGTCCCTTCTCGGGGGTGAACGCTTACCCTAAACAGGCACTTTGCAGGGAAGTTACGGGAGCGACGGGACTCGAACCCGCGACCTCCGGCGTGACAGGCCGGATCAGGCGTTCCGGGATCGACCGGGGCTATGCGGGGATTCGCGGCGAGAGCAGGGCTTTTCTCCGTTGTCTTGCGGGGATTGGCGGGCGCGGTCGGGGGTTTCCGGCGACCTCCTGCGGGATGTGCGCGGGATAGCGGCGAGCCTTGTGCTGCTTCTCTGAGAGCCCTTGGCTCGAGCCGTTGACCCCCTCCTTACCATGCGCTCCGATCGGCAACTGGTCGCAACCCACTGCAACGGATTTGGCTTGTTCTGGGCGTCTTCACCTGGTGGCGACTTGCCGTTGGTTGCCACCGTTTGCCCCGCCTGGGCTCCACAAGGGCTCCATACGGGCGGGAATGCTCTGGAACGAATGACCGACAGGTCCGCGAGTCAGAAGCGGCGTCGATCCCAATGCGCCGGTGTCTTCTGGGACGTTGTGGTGAGCGCGTATCGTTGCGGCGGAACGCGAGCCAGGGAGGTGGAGATGACGACGACCGTCGAACCCGTCGAGTTCAGGACGCGCCAGCGCACGCAGTGGAACACCGCGGCGGGTGCCTGGAAGAAGTGGTCGCCCCTGATCGACAAGGGCGCGGGGATTGTGAGCGAGCGGCTTGTCGAGCTGGCGCGGATCGGTCCGGGTCATCGTGTGCTCGACGTGGCCGCTGGGTACGGCGAGCCCGCCCTCACCGCCGCGAGGCGGGTCGGGCCGGAAGGGGAGGTCGTTGCAACGGACATAGCGGCCGAGATGCTCGCCTTCGGTCGCGAGCGGGCAGCCATGGCGGGTCTCGAGAACGTGCGGTTCATCGAGAGGGACGCGGCCTCGCTCGACTTCCCTGAGGGAACGTTCGACGCTGCTCTCTCGCGGTGGGGAATCATCTTCGAGCCCGAGCCGGAGGCGACCGCAACGCGGATCCGCGGTTTCCTCAAGCCGGGGGCGCGCATGGCGATCGCGTCCTGGGGTGCGATCGACCGCGTGCCGATGTTCGCCCTGACGTTCGGGATCGTTGCGAAGCGCCTGCAAATCCCGCCGCCACCGCCGGGAACCCCGGGTCCGCTCGCGAGGCCAACGCGCGAAGCGATCGCCGCGCTCCTCGAAGGCGGCGGCTTCTCGAACGTCGAGGCCGAGGACATCGCCGTCGTCTTCGACTACTCATCGCCCGAGGAGTTCGTCACCTGCCTGCGCGAGATCGCTCCGCCGATCACAGCCCTCCTCTCCGAGTATCCGCAGGACGTGCAGGACGACGCGTGGACCTGGATCAGCGAGGCGGCGCGTGAGCACGCAGGCGGGGACGGCCCGTTCACGCTTTCCAACCAGGCGCTGCTCGCCGTCGGCGAGGCCTAGAGGCGACGCGGCGCGGGAGGCCTTGACCTTCCCGCGCCCGCTTCGTCCCCGACGAGCGGCTCCACCACAGGTCCGTAGGAGCAGGTCGATCTGAACCAAAAAGCGGAAAGGCCCCCGTTTGCAGGGGCCTTTCAGATCCCGGGGTTGGACTCGAACCAACAACCCTCCGGTTAACGCCGCCTCCGCCGGGTGGTCGCCTGTCGCCGGATGCCGCCCGAACGGCCTGACTTGCGCCCGAATCTCGGCTGCGGTCGCCCTTGCCAGCGTCCGCTCGTCGCCACTGTCGAGCGGGACGTCGAGGCTAGATACGACCGGGCGCTCTCGCTCGTAACCGTTTGCGCTGCCAGTCGACTACGAGCCCACTGTGCGGCCCGTCTCGGGATCGAAGAGGTGGACGCCGCTCGGCTGAATCGCCACCTCGACGAGCTCCTGCGCCCGCACGCGGCTCGCCGGGCTGAAGCGTCCGACGAAGTTGAGCCGGCGCGCGGCGCGCTCGATCGTCTCCACCTCGGCCGGGTCCTGGGCGTCGTGCGCCAGCTCACGTACGGACGGCGACAGCTCCCGCGAGTCCTCCACGTCGAAGTGGGCGAGGACGTCGGAGCCGAGCGCCTCGCGCAGGATCACCGCTCCTCGGATGCGGCGATCCGCTGGGGCGTCGCTCGCGATCGAGGCGTCCTCGAGCTTCTCCGGCCGTACACCGACCACGAGCTTGCGACCGACGTAGCGCTGGAGGTCACGGCCGCCGGTCTCGCTCTCGTCGAGCCGGATCGAGCGGGAGCCGATCTCGACGACGTACCCGTCGTCGGCGCGCCTGAGCTCCGACTCGACCAAGTTCATCGCCGGGCTGCCGATGAATGCAGCCACGAAGAGGTTGGTGGGGTGACCGTAGATCGTCTCCGGATCGGCGAACTGCAGCACCTCACCCCGGCGCATCACGGCGACGCGGTCTCCGAGCGTCATCGCCTCCACCTGGTCGTGCGTCACGTAGATGGTCGTCACGCCGAGCTCTGCCTGGAGCGTCGCGACCTCGGCGCGCATCTGCATGCGCAGCTTCGCATCGAGGTTCGAGAGGGGCTCGTCCATGAGGAAGGCGGCGGGCTCGCGAACGATCGCGCGGCCCATCGCGACGCGCTGTCGCTGGCCGCCGGAGAGTTGGCGTGGCTTGCGGTCGAGCGTGCTCCCGAGGCCGAGCATGCGGGCGATACGCCGAACCCGCCGGTCGCGCTCCTCCTTCGCGATCTTCGCGACCTTGAGCGGGAACGCGATGTTCTCGTAGACGGTCATGTGCGGATAGAGCGCGTAGGTCTGGAAGACCATGGCGAGATCACGGTCGCTCGGATCGACGTCGTTCACGATGCGGCCTCCGATCGAGATCGTCCCCCGCGTGATCGACTCGAGGCCGGCGACCATCCGGAGCGCCGTCGTCTTGCCGCAGCCGGACGGCCCGACGAGGACGACGAGCTCGCCGTCGGCGATGTCGGCGTCCAGATTGCGGACGGCCTCGGTCCCGTCGGGATAGACCTTGCCGACGTTGGAGAAGACGACCTCGCCCACGCGCCGGCGCCTCTCAATTCCTCGTCAGCGAGGCGACGAGTCCCGACGTGATGTACCGGCGGAAGACGAGGGCGAGGAGGATCGGGGCGGCGACCGAGAGCATGATCCCCACGGCGATGAGCGTATAGCTCGCATCGGGGTTGACCGAGATCGCGGAGATCATGACCGGCACGGTCTTCGCGCTCTCGGACGAGGTGGTGAGGAGGGCGAACAGGAACTCGCTGTAGCTGAAAAGGAAGCTGAACGCGCCGACGGCGGCGAGTCCGGGAGCAGCGAGGGGAATGACGACGTGACGCAGGACGCCGAGGCGGCGGCAGCCGTCGACGCGGGCGGCCTCCTCGATCTCGCGCGGCAGCGACTGGAAGTAGAGCGTCAGCACCCAGATCGTGAACGGCAGGGTGAACGCGCTGTGGACGAGGACGAGCGCCGTCTTCGTGTCGAGCAGCCCGAGCTTGCGGAGGATGATGTAGATCGGGACAGCCACCGCCATCGCGGGGAGCAGGCGGCTGCCAAGGATGAAGAAGAACGTCGGCCGCCGTCCTCTGAAGCGTTCGCGCGCGAACGTGTACGCGGCGAGCGTGCCGAAGACGAGGTTGATCACGACGACCGCAAGCGCGACGATGAACGAGTTTCGCAGACCCATCGGCAGCTGCCGCGCCTCCTGCGTGACGGGGCTTCGAAGGAGACCGCGCACCTCGTACGCCTGCGGCACCTGCCCGGTGAAGACGTAGTCGTAGTTCTCGACGGTTGCCGGGCTGGCGACCCAGTCGGGCGGCCGCTTGAAGAGCGCCGACTCCGTCTGCAGGCTCACGCTCAGCGCCCAGAGGAACGGGATGAGGATGACGAGCGCGAGGACGAGGCCGGCGAGGGCGAGAAGGGCCGTGCGAAGGTGCTTGGGCCGCATCAGCCGTCCTCCTCCTGGAGGCGTGCGATCCTCATGTAGAGGACGATCGCGAGCAAGAGGAACGCGGCCATGATGAACGAGAGCGCGGCTCCGTGACCGTGGTTGAGAAACTTGAAGGTCGACGCGTACGTGTACCAGGAGAACACCGTCGTGGAGGTGCCGGGCCCGCCGCCGGTCAACACGTAGATCAGATCGAAGAGCGCGACCGCGACCATCGTCTCGTAGACGAGGACGATGAGGAGCGGCGCCTTGAGGAGCGGAAGGACGATGTACCGGAAGCGTGTCCAGGCTTTCGCGCCGTCCACCTTTGCCGCGTCGAGGAGGTCGGGCGGAATGGCCTGGAGGCCCGCCAGGAACAGGATCGCGGGCAGAGGGAACTCTCGCCAGACGTGGGCCGCGATGACCGAGACCAGCGCGAGTTCCTGGCTCGAGAGAAACGACCTGTAGCTGTCGATCAGGCCGAGCTGGAGGAGCGCGCCGTTAATCGCGCCGAAGTTCCCGTGCAGGAGTAGACGCCAGATGATCCCTGCCGAGACGAGCGGGATCGACCACGGAAGCAGGATGAGTGCGAGCAGGATCCCGAAGCCTCGTACGCGCTGGTTGAGAAGGAGCGCGACGGCAAGGCCCAGCGCCGTGACAATCGGGACGGAGACCACGGCGAACACGAGCGTATTCCTGGCCGCCACTCGGACGGTGTCGGTCCCGAGGACCTGGACATAGTTGTCGAACCCCACGAAGGGTTGGTCGGGCAGCGTGAGCAGAACCCGGTGCAGGCTCGTCCACGCGGCATAGAGGAACGGAAAGATCGTGAAGAGTCCGACGAGAAGGAGGACGGGCAGAACCGTGCCCCACGTCTGGAGGCCCGACCTCCGGATCGCTCTCCGGATCGGCGCGACTCTGGCGGTTGCGGTCATCGACGCTTGCGTCCGCGGAAGGGGCCGGCGGCCCTCGGGTCGCCGGCCCCTTCCTCATTCCTCGCGGTTCTGACTAGCCTCCGTACTGCTGCTTCAGCTCGTCCCAGCGGTCGGCCATGCTCTTCAGCGCCGCCGACGGGCTGGCCTGTCCGAGGATTGCGACGTGGATCTGTTCACGCGCGTGGATGTCCCAGGTGCCCCACCACGGAGTGAGTCCCTCCTTGACCCGGGCGATCTCGGCCTGCTCCCGTTCGAGCTTGACGTCACCCCACTTGTTGATGGCGCCCGCGACCTCGGGGTCGTCGTAGAGCGGCAGGTTGGCGAAGCCGAGCCCGTTCTCAAGGGCCCACCGCTTCACGACCGTGTAGTCGCCGTTGGTCTTGCCGCCGGAGAAGTTGAGGAACTCGCAGGCGGCGGCGACCGCGTTCTCACCCTGGTCGACGGCGCCCTTGGTCAGGCTGTAGAAGCGGACGAACCCGACGGTCGAGTGCTCGCTGCCGGGCATCAAGGCGAGCTTGAAGTTGCCCTTTTCCTTGTGCTGACCGAGGTTGAGCTCTGCGAGGTTGTACTTCGCGAGCACGGTGAATGCGTGCTGGCCGGCGCCCATCGTCTTTACGACGTCGGGCTCGGCGACCTCGAGCGAGGACGGGTCTGAGAGCTTCTGCTCGCGCATGTCGCGGAGCCACTGCAATACCTGCTCCGCTTCGCTGCCGGACTCGTTGAAGACCGGGTTGTTGTCCTCGTCGAACATCGAGCCCCCGATGCCGTAGACCATCGAGTAGAGGAACTCGATCGCCCACGGGTCGTCCTTCTTCATCGGGATGTTGATCGGGAACTCCGCGATCCCCTTCTCCTTGATCGCACGCGCCTGCTCCGCAACCTCCTCCAACGTCTCCGGCGGGCCGTCGAAGCCGGCCTCACGGACCATCCGGTCGTTGTAGATGAAGATCACCAGGTCGGCGTAGTAGGGAAGGCCGTAGAGCTTGTCGTCGAGGGTCATGCCCTCACGTGCGTATGGGGCCCATTCGTCCTGGTACTCGGCGAGGTCCGGGCAGGCGTCGCTGATCGGGACGAGCCAGCCGCCGGCCACCCATTCCCGGAGCCAGTGATCGGAGGAGTATGCGACGTCAGGTGGGTTCCCGCTCGTGAACTTCGTCGCCATGATGTCGTGGTAGTCGAACCACGAATGGTCGGCGAGCTTCACGCTCACGCCGGGCGTCTGCTGCTCGAACGTCTGGATGTTGTCCTGGATGGTCTCGATGGAGTACGACCAGACGACGAAGTCGAGCGCGCCCTCCGGCTTCGCATCCGGGCTCGGCGCCGAGACCTCTGCGTCGTCGCCGCCGCACGACGACACGAAGAGGGCGAGCGCGGTCACGAGAAGACCGAGGAGCGCCCAACGCGCGACATTGCGTCGCACAGGCATCACACACTCCTTTCCGTAGATACTCGAACCAGGCGGGGGCTCTCCCCCGAAGGCGTCAAGGGTTCTCGCCTCGACTTCCGTTCCCGCCTAGGACAGATCGGTCGCGTGGGCTACGTAAGATATGTGAGGAGCCGTAACGCCGTCAACGTGCACGCGGTCGTCGCGATCCGACCAGAAGGAGGAAGCAATGGCTGATCTCGTGAGCGAGGCGCAGCGTCTTCGCATGCACGTCGGCGGCGACTGGATGGACTCGGCGAGCGGGGCCGTCTTCGAGAGCGTCAGTCCGGCGACCGGGGAGGTGCTCGCGGTCCTTCCAGAGGCCGCCCGCGCCGACGTCCGCGCGGCGATCGAGGCAGCGAACGCGGCGCGCGGCTCGATCGCCTCGATGCCCGTGTTCGAGCGTGCGACCCTCTGCCACGCGATCGGCGATGCGCTCGAAGAGCGGTGCGAGGCGATGGCGCGAGAGCTCTCGCTCGAGCAGGGCAAGCCGTACTCGGAGGCGGTCGACGAGATCATGTTCGCGGCAGAGCTCTACCGTGACGCCGGGGAGAACGCGAAGCGCCTCGAGACCAGCATCATCCCGTCGCGCGACCCCGCGAAGCGCGTGCTGACGATTCGACAGCCGCACGGCGTCGTCGGGATCATCACGCCGTGGAACTACCCGGTCGCGATTCCGAGCGAGTACCTCTCGGCTGCGCTCGCCGCCGGCAACAGCGTCGTCTGGAAGCCCGCGCCGACGACGTCGATGATCGCCGTCCGGCTGATGGAATCCCTGCTCGCGGCCGGCATCCCGAGTGGGTCGGTGAACCTCGTCTTCGGAGGGGGCGAGGTCGGTGACGAGATCGCCTCGAGCTCCGGCACTCACGCAGTCGGCTTCACCGGCAGCTCCGCGACCGGGGATCTGGTCGCCCGGAGCGCCGGAGCGAAGCCCCTGCTGCTCGAGCTCGGAGGGAACGGTCCGACGATCATCCTCGCCGACGCCGATCTCGAGCTCGCTCTGACGGGGACGGCGTTCGGCTGTTACAGCAACGCCGGGCAGATCTGCCAGTCGAGCGAGCGGATCCTCGTCGAGTCGCACGTCCACGACGAGGTGCTCGAGGGACTGGTCGCCAAGGCGCGGTCGGTCCGACTCGGCCATCCGCTCGACGAGGGGACGACGATGGGGCCGCTGAACAACGAGGGCGTCGCGGCGAAGATGGACGAGCACGTCGCTGACGCCGTCGCAAAGGGGGCGGTCGTGGTCGCAGGCGGCGAGCGTGCGGGTAGCTTCCCGACCCGCCTCTACTACGAGCCGAGCGTGCTCGACCGCGTGCCGCTCGACTCGTTGATGAACCGCGAGGAGAGCTTCGGCCCGGTCGCCCCGGTGATACCGGTCCGCGACGTGGAGGAAGCGATCGCCGTCGCCAACTCGTGCCGGCTCGGACTGGTCGCCTCCGTCTTCACCGGGAGCCTGCGCCAGGCCTTCTCGGTCGCGGAGCAGCTCGAATGCGGCGTCGTCAACGTCAACGAGACGGCGGCCTACTGGGACGGCCGAACGCCATTCGGGGGCTATTCGGGCAAGGGCAGCGGTGTCGGGCGCCTGGGCGGAACGGCGACGATCGAGTCCATGACCCAGGTTAAGAGCATCGTCATCGACGTCGAGAAGTCGCCGCGCTGACCGGCGATGAGATCCGTCTTGCGCTGCTGACGACCGCCGAGGTCGGCGCTCTCGCGCCCGAGCAGACAGTCGTGATCGTCCCGGCCGGCTCGACCGAGCAACACGGGCCGCATCTGCCCCTCGACACGGACAGCTTCCTCTGCACCCAGGTCGCCGAGGCTGCAGCGCTACGCGCGAACGCCACGGGCCCGGTAGTGGTAACTCCGACAGTCTGGCTCGGCTCGTCCGCGCATCACATGAACTTCGCCGGGACCCTGACGGCGGATGCGGCGACGTTCGGCCGCTCGGTACACGAGATCTGCGGCAGCCTCGCGCGCCACGGGTTCAAGCGTCAGCTCGTGCTCAACGGCCACGGGGGAAACAGCGCGCTCCTCGCTGAGGCGGTGAGGCACGTCGGCTCCCACGAGCGGATCCGGATCGCGACGCTCGACTACTGGGCGCTTGGGCGCGACGTTGCCGAGGAGGTGCGCGAATCGCCGCCGGGCGGCATGGGGCACGCTTGCGAGTTCGAGACCTCGCTCATGCTTCACCTTCGCCCGGAGTCGGTCCGAACGGACCTGATCGCTCGGGAGATCGTCGAGCCACGCTCCAGCCTCGAGCGGCTCGACCTGTTCCTCGGCGGCCCGCTCGTCATGCCCTGGAAGACGCACGAGCTCAGCCGCTCCGGGGTGATGGGCGCTCCGGATCTCGCCACCGCCGCGAAGGGGCGCCGCCTCTTCGAAGCTTGCGTGGACGGACTCGTCGCACTCGTCGACGAGCTGCGTAGCTAGCCGGTCCAGGGCGGGAGCTCGAGCGCTCGCTCGCACGCGGCGCGGTCATGCACCGGCTCGCCGCACGCCTGTGATCAGCCCGACGATGCCGACCGGCTCGCGCCGCGTGAAATGCCACGTCGGCCCCTGCTCGGACGCGTAGTCTCCCCGAAGGGCCGTCCAGGCCTCGCTCGCGAAGAAGCGGAGGATCCGCGCGGCGCAGGCGCACTCGACCTTCGCCTCGGCGAACGGCTATCCATCTCGCGCGTCATCAGCTCGGCCCACTCATCGCCTCGCGCTCGAGCTGCTCCGCGGCGGCGACGAGGATGCCGCCTCGGCGCACCGCGGGCGTCCCCGCCCACGCGGGGAGTGCCACTCCGTCGATGAGCATCTGCCCCTCGCGTGCGCGCGGCGTCGGCGTCGTCGCCACGCGGCCATCGCAGCCCGGGCGACGCTCGCGGACCGACGTGACAAGATGACGCGCCGTGGCTGCGACCTCGAACCGCTCGGCTGCGGACCGCGGCTCCGTCGTGGTCGCGCTGCTCACGCCGTTCGATGCGGATGGACGCGTCGACATCGGCGCGCTCGAGCGCCACGTGGAGTCGCTGGTGGAGGCCGGCGCCGACGCGCTCATGCCGGCCGGGACGACCGGCGAGGGCGTGCTGCTCGA
>JBOHAJ010000174.1:0-2883 GCA_050697715.1 Gaiellaceae bacterium | reverse complement strand
GCCGGGTACCAGGCACGCACCGGCTCGAGCTCGGGCACGGCCGGCGCACTCAGGTCCACGGCCTCGAGCAGCCGGTGCACGGCGTCCCCGATCTCCGTCGCCGCGAGACCCATCTGCCCGGGCACGGAGCCGCTCGCCTCGGCCGGGCGCATCCCGGCGACCCGCTCGGCGTAGTAGCGGTAGGAGCAGCGCTCGAAGAGCGCGAGCGCGCTGTAGGAGAGCCGCCGGACGCGATGGAGCGGCGGTTCCGGGACCGGTGCGAGCTCCGGGAGCGCCGGCCCGGGCGGGGGCAGCGGCGGGAACTCCTGGCCGGCGAAGAGTTCGAGCTGCCCCTCCTCGGCGACCGTGGCGACCGCCGGCGGCGCCTCCGCGTGGCGGGCGCGGTCCACGCGCACCAGGAGCCGGGCTCCATCTCGCACGATCTCGACGGAACCGTCGCCCGCAGCGTCCAGCTCCTGCGCCTCGAGTCGTCCGAGCACCCAGCCGATGGGCGTCTCCGCGTCGGCGGTGCGCTCGGGGTCGATGGCGCCGGACACGATGAGGCGGTCGATCGCCCGAGTCATCGCGACGTAGTAGAGGCGCAGGCGCTCGGCCCGCTCCTCCTCCCGCTCCGCCTCCCGCAGCGTCTCGTACGCGAAGGCGCCGCGGCGCCTGCCGGTGGCCGGGTCGGCGACCCGGAAGCCGAAGCGCCCGTCCGGGAGGCAGAGGATCTCGTCGGGCGCCGGGGCCGCCCGGTCGCGTCCCGCGTCCGCGACGATCACGACCTTGAACTCCAGCCCTTTCGCCGAGTGGATCGTGAGGAGCCGGACGGCATCCGCGCCCTCCTCCTCCGCTACCGCCTCGAGCTCCTTCGCCCCGACCGCCTCCTGGTCTCGCACGAAGCGGACGAAGCCCTCCACGTCCGGCCCGCGGAGCTCCTCGTAGGAGCGGGCGAGGCGGGCGAGCTTGCGCATGTTCGCGTAGCGGCGGCGGCCGTCCCACTGGGCGAGCACGGCCAGGTCGTAGTCGTGCGCGGCAACGATCGCTTCGAGCAGCCGCTCGAGCGAGAGCGTGGCCGCCTGGCGGGTGAGACGCTCGTAGCGCTGAAGGAACGCGCGGCAGAGATGACGGTCGCGCTCGGAAAGCTCCGGGGGAAGACCGCGCTCGAAGGGCTGGAAGAGCGGCCGTCTCGGAGCCGCCCGGCGCAGGAGCACGAGCGCGTCGTTCGAGAGTCCCACGAGCGGCGAGGCGAGCACGGTGACGAGCGCCTCGTCGTCGTAGCGGTTGTGCAGCAGGCGCAGGTAGGCCAGGAGGTCCACGACCTGCTGCTGGCCGAAGTAGCCACGGCCCGTCGCACGGTAGGTTGGGAGCCCGGCGGCCCGCAGCTCCTCCTCGTACCACTCGGCGTCCGTACCGGCGGCGAAGAGGAGCACGATCTCGCCCGGGGCGGCGGAGCCCGAGTCGACGAGCTCGCGGATCCGGCCGGCGATATGTCGCGCCTCGGCACGGCGCCAGTGCGTGCCGCTCTCCGCGTAGCTCGGCTTGTCCGTGACGAGGAGCTCGACCGGCGCGCCGAAGACGGGGTCAGGGAAACGCCCGGCCGCCTCGAGCGGCTGGAACTCCCCGCCGAAGTCGGGCTCGAAGAGGTGGTTGATCGCGGCCAGCACCTCAGGGCGGGAGCGGTAGTTCTGCGTCAGGGCGAGCACGCCGCCGGACTGCGCTCGCCGCTCACGAAAGACGTGCACGTCCGCGTGGCGAAAGCGGTAAATGGACTGGAACTCGTCCCCGACGAAGAAGAGCTCCTTGTCCTCGGGGCCCTCGGCGAGCAGGTCGACGATCTCGCACTGGAGACGGTTCGTGTCCTGGAACTCGTCCACCATGATCGAGCGGAAGCGCCAGCTCTCCCGCTCGCGGACGGCCTCGTTCCCCCGCAGCAGGTCGCGGGCGTGGAGCTGGAGATCCTCGAAGTCGAGGGCCGACTCCCGCTCCTTCGCGGCCCGGTAGCAGCGTTCGAAGGACTCGAGCAGTTCCTGGAGGAGGTCGCGGTCGCGGGCGGCGAGCTCGTCGAGGGCCGCCTGCTCGACTGCGCGGCGCGCCTCCTCGTAGGTCGCCGCCCGCTCCCCGCCCGCGCGCAGCTCCGAGAGGTCGAGCAGCCGCTCCGGCAGTCTTCGGTTCTCGAGCACCTCGAGCACACGGGCGGCGGTGGCGCGCGCGGTGTCCCCTGCCCGCTCCTCGTCGACCAGACAGCGGGCCGCCTCGCGGAGCTCCTCGGTGCGCGCGGCGAGACCCGCCCGCTCGCCCAGCTCCAGCAGGAGCGGCCGGCCGGCCGAGCGGAGCGTCTCGTAGACGCCCGTGAGCATGCGGCGGAGCGCCCTCGCCCCGTAGGTCGAGAGCAAACCGACCCGCTCGGCCTCCCCCTCCGCGCAGAACTCGCCGAGCGCCTCCTCGAAGGCCTCGCTCTGGAGCACACGCGACTGCGGCTCGTCGAGGACGCGGAACCAGGGATCGACGCCCGCCGCGAACGGATGCGCCTTCAGCAGGCGGTGGCAGAAGCCGTGGATCGTGGAGATCCAGGCGGCGTCGAGCTCGCGCGCCAGCTCCGGCCGGCCCAGCTCGACGAGCCGCCGGCGAATGCGGTCGCGCAGCTCACCCGCGGCCCGCTCCGTGTACGTGATGACCAGGAGCGAGTCCACGTCGAGCCCACGCTCGCAGACCGCCTTGGCGAAGCGCTCGACGAGCACGGTCGTCTTCCCCGTCCCCGCGCCCGCGGAGACGAAGACGACGCCCGGCTCATCGATGGCCGCGAGCTGCTGGTTGCTCGGAGCAGCGGCGTTCCGCACCTCGACGGTGGAAGACGAGGTCACGGCCGTTTCACCCGACACATCGTCCAGAGCTTGCACCAGG
>JBOHAJ010000173.1:0-4572 GCA_050697715.1 Gaiellaceae bacterium | reverse complement strand
TGCACGTCGGCCACGCCGCGGGGCGTCATCATCAGGCAGACGTTCTCCGAGCAGAGCTGGAACGCGTCCCGGTCGGTGGAGACCACGCACGTGCGGATCCCGGCTTCGTCCGCCCGATGCGCGAGCGTGGCGATGACGTCGTCCGCCTCCCAGCCCTCGAACTCGAGGTTGCGATAGCCGAAGGCCTCCACGATCGGGCGGAAGTGCGGGAACTGCTCCCGCAGGAGGTCGGGCATGGGACGCCGTTCGATCTTGTACTCGGGGGCGAGCTCCTTCCGGTGCACCGGGCTCGTGTCCCAGGCCACGGCGACGCCCTTCGGCCGGTAGTCGGAGAGGAGCTTGAAGAGCATGTTCGCGAAGCCGAGGAGGGCGTTCGTCGGGAAGCCCTCGGTGGTGGCGAGCTCTTCGGGAAGCGCGAAGTAAGCCCTATAGGCGAGGTTGTTGCCGTCCACGAGGAAGAGGTCGGCCTCGCGCGCGGGCGCGTCGTCGAGCTGGAGCTCGGCTCCTGTCAGCGTCTTCGGCATCGCTCCCCGAGTCTACGCCGGGCCGCAGTGCGCTCGTGGCGCGTTCGCGCTCGTCGGGCGTGCAAAAGCGACGTTTGGCGGCGAAGTCACGTCTCCGCCGAAAATGCGCAGCATTTTCGGCGGTTAAGCGAGCTACTCCTCGCCGAGGTAGGTCTTGCGTACCTGCTCGTTCTGGCGGAGGACCTTCGCGTCGTCCGTGAGCGCGATCGTCCCCGTCTCCAGCACGTAGCCGCGGTGCGCGACGTCGAGCGCCATGAGGGCGTTCTGCTCCACGAGCAGGACCGGCGTGCCCTGCTTGTTGATCTCCAGGACGATCTCGAAGATCCTCTCGACGAAGATCGGGGCGAGCCCCATCGAGGGCTCGTCGAGCATGAGGAGCTTCGGGTGGGCCATGAGGGCGCGGCCCATCGCGACCATCTGCTGCTCACCGCCCGACAGCGTCCCCGCCTTCTGGCTCTTCCGCTCGGCCAGGCGGGGGAAGAGCGTGTAGACCCGGTCGAAGTCATCCTTGAGCCCCGAGCGGTCCTCGCGCTGGAACGCTCCCATCTCGAGGTTCTCCACGACGGACATGCGCGGGAAGAGCTTGCGACCTTCCGGCGATTGCGAGATGCCCATCTTCACGACGTTGTGCGGCGCGTCGTTCGTGATGTCCTTTCCCTGGAAGCGGATGCGCCCCTTGCGGGGGTGGTTGAGGCCGTTGATCGAGCGCAGGGTCGTCGACTTCCCGGCGCCGTTCGCGCCGATGAGCGTGACGATCTCGCCCTCCCGGACCTCGACCGTGATGCCCTTGAGGGCGTGGATGGAGCCGTAGTAGGTGTGGATGCCGTCGACCGCGAGGATGACCCCGTCGGTCTTCTTCTCTGTCGCCTGCGTGCTCATCCCGCCGCCGTCGCCGCCTTCCCGAGGTACGCCTCGATCACGCGCTCGTTCTTCTGGATCTCCTTCGGCGCGCCCTCGGCGATCTTCTCGCCGTAGTCGAGCACCGTCACGCGGTCCGAGACGCCCATGACCACCTTCATGTCGTGCTCGATGAGGAGCACCGTCAGCTTCTGCTCCTCCCGCAGCTTGGACACGAACTCGGTGAAAGCCGCCGTCTCCTGCGGGTTCATGCCGGCCGTCGGCTCGTCGAGGAGGAGGAGCTGCGGCTCGGTGGCCAGGGCCCGCGCCACCTCGAGACGGCGCTGGTCGCCGTAAGGAAGGTTGCGCGCGAGCTCGTTGTCGCGGCCGCGCAGGCCGGAGAAGCGCAGGAGCTCGCGCGCGCGCTCGTGCGACTGCTTCTCTTCCTTGCGAATACGCGGGGTGCCGAGGATCGAGCCGATGATGCCGCCCTTGGTGCGCGAGTGCATGCCGACGAGCACGTTCTCGAGGGAGCTCATCTGCTCGAAGAGGCGAATGTTCTGGAAGGTACGCCCGATGCCGAGCTTCGTGATCACGTGCGGCGGCTTCCCGGTGATGTCGGCGCCGGCGAACTGGATCCGCCCGGACGTCGGCCTGTACACGCCCGTGAGCATGTTGAAGAACGTCGTCTTGCCGGCGCCGTTCGGACCGATGAGGCTGACGATCGAGCCCTCAGGGATGACGAACTCCACGTCGTTCACGGCGACGAGCCCGCCGAACTCCTTGCGCACGTCCTGGGCTTCGAGCAGGTTCGCGGCCATCTACGTATGGGTCGCGCCGTAGAGGGACTCGTCGTGCACGCCTTCCTCCAGCTCACGTTTGCGTCTGCGTTCCGGGATGAGGCCCGTCGGGCGGAAGAGCATCATCAGCACGATGATGATCCCGTAGATCCCGAACTGGTACTTGGCCACCTCGAAGTCGAGCCCCTGCCGTTGGATCCAGGTGCCGATGTTGGGAAGGCCTTCCACGTTGAGCCAGGCGAGGATGGAGCCGGCGACCACGACGCCCCAGACGCTCCCCATCCCGCCGAGGATGACCATGCAGAGGAGGAAGATCGAGATGTTGATGAAGAACTCACTTGGGAAGGCGCCACTCTTGAAGCTCGCGTAGTAGGCGCCCGCGATACCGCCGAAGAAGGCGCCGATGGCGTAGGCCCACGTCTTCGTGCGCATGAGCGGCACGCCCATCGCCGCGGCCGCGGTCTCGTCCTCGCGGATGGCGATCCAGGCCCGCCCGAGCCGCGAGTCGCGCAGGCGCACCGAGCAGAAGATCGTGATGAGGAGCAGCGCGAGCGCCGCGAAGAAGAAGAGCTTCTCTCGCTCGAACGACTGTTGGAAGGTGACGGGCAGGCCCAGCGAGCTGTTCAGGCTCTCCCCGAAGCCGGGCGAGTCGATCGGGTTGATCCCGTGCGGCCCGTTGGTGAGGTTGAACCCGCCGAGGTCGTCGCCGTTGCGCACGAACTGAGGGACGATCTCGCCGAAGCCGAGCGTGACGATCGCCAGGTAGTCGCCGCGCAGGCGCAGGGTCGGGAGCCCGATGAGGATGCCTGCGACCCCCGTGACGATCCCCGCGATGATGAGGATGAGCCAGATGGAGATGTGCACCCCGGCGGCGTCCTCCTGGATGCCGACGGCTCCGAAGTGGAAGCTGACCTGGTCGAACTGGCTGGACGCGAGCCAGGCGGCGCAGTAGGCGCCGACCGCGTAGAAGGCGACGTAGCCGAGATCGAGGAGGCCTGCGTAGCCGACGACGATGTTGAGGCCCACGGCCATCATCACGAAGACGATCATGATCACGGCCGTCCCGACGCTCGGGAGGTTGAGGATCACCGGGATGTTCGTCGCGGAAAAAGGCTCTCTCTCGACCAGGTAGGGATACCCCGCCGCCAGCCCGAGCAGGAGCAGCGCGGGAATGAACGTGCGTGCGCGAGCCGGGAGGCGCCGCCAGGCGGCCCCGACGTCGTCGAGATGGGCCGCGCGCGCCGCGCCGCCGACGCGGTCGCGCACGCCGAGATGGGGCATTTGTCGCCGAATCGCCATCAGCCACCCTCCGGAGTCCGCTCGCCGAGGAGGCCCTCAGGCCTGAACACGAGGATGGCGATCAGGATCCCGAAGATGATCGTCCGCGTCCAGCTCGATCCGGGCGAGAACCACGTGAGCCCCTCGTTGAAGTTCTTGATCAGCCCGATGAGAACGGCGCCGAGGACGGCGCCGCTCAGGTTCCCGATGCCGCCCAGGACTGCGGCGGTGAAGGCGATGAGGCCGAGCTGGAAGCCGGTGTCGTAGCGCATGTTGAACTGGAGCAGGTACAGGAGCCCGCCGGCTCCCGCGAGCCCCCCGGCCAGAGCGAACGTGAAGGAGACCGTCCGGTTGACGTTGATCCCCATCATCGCGGCCGCATCCGTGTCCTGCGACGTGGCCCGCATCGCCTTCCCCTGGCGCGTGGCCGCCACGAGCCAGGTCAGGGCGCCGAGGATCGGGATCGTGATGAGGATGATGATGAGCTGGTTCCACCGCACCAGCACGTCCCCAAGCGAGAACACCTGCGAGGTCGGCAGCAGCCCCGGGACGCTCTTGTAGTTCACGTCGTAGATGGCGAGCGAGATGTTCTGGACGATGAAGGACATCCCGACCGCGGTGATCAGCGGGGCGAGGCGCGGAGCGCCGCGGAGCGGCCGGTAGCCGACGAACTCGATCGTCGTGTTGAGGGCGGCGGCGAAAGCCATGCCCAGCACGAGCGTGGCGAGGATGCCGAAGAAGACCGCGGCGCCGGCCGACTGCGCGTCCAGATTGAAGAGCGAGATCAGGATCGAGCTCGCGATCAGCCCGCTGAGGGCGAAGACGTCCCCGTGGGCGAAGTTGATCAGCTGGAGGATGCCGTAGACGAGCGTGTAGCCGAGCGCGACGAGCGCGAAGGTGAACCCCTCCGTCAGCCCGATCACGAGAACGTTGAAGAAGTTCGACGGCGCCTTGATCAGGTTGCCGATGAGCCAGACCGCCACGAGAACCAGGCACAGGATCCCGAGCATCGCCGTGACACTCGGCCGCGGTAGCCTCAGCAGGGCCGCGAGCGGAGAGGGGGGTTCTCTGCGGGCCTGAACTGCGATGGGTGAATCCTAAAACGAATCGGGGGAGGGCGTAAACGCCCTCCC
>JBOHAJ010000172.1:0-7580 GCA_050697715.1 Gaiellaceae bacterium | reverse complement strand
TCCCAGTCGTGACCTCCAACAAATGGCCCGTGGCTCTCAACGGTGTCGAGCTCGCAGAGCTCGCGCGCGAGAAGGGAGTTCCCTTCCGGGCAGAGTCCACCGTCATGTCAGGAACCCCGGTCCTGAGCACGCTCGTGGATGGATTGGCCGGGACGACGCCGATCTCGCTTCGGGGCATCCTCAATGCGACGGCCAACCTCATCCTCACGAGAATGGAGCAGGGCGCCTCGTACGAGGGCGCTCTCACCGAGGCGCAGGACCTGGGGCTGGCCGAGCGCGACCCCACTGCCGACGTCGAAGGCTTCGACGCCATGGCAAAGGCGATGATCCTCGCGGGACTTGTGTTCGAGACACAGCTGCGCCCCGAGGACGTCGTCCGTCGTGGGATCTCGAGAATCGATCGGGCGCTGATCGACGCGGCGACGTCAGAAGGTGCTCGCATCAAGCAGCTCGTGACGCTCGAGCCGTCCGAGGCGGGCGGCGGGGCGAGTCTTACGGCTCGAGTCGAGCCCGCTCTCCTTCCCAACGAGGATTGGCTTGCCGGCGTCGCGGGAGTGGTAAACGCGGTCGTCTGCCGAGCTGAACCCGTCGGAGAGGTGATCGTGACGGGTCCCGGCGCCGGCCCGGAGCTCGCGGGCCAGGGCGTGCTCAGCGACCTCATTGCGGTCGCGCGCTGATCCTCGGGCTATCCCATCCGCAAAAAGTGTTCTGCCCCTTGTGTCCCATGCGAAGCACCGTTGCACCGCCCAGAACCGGCGAGCGGGTGCACTTTTCGCTTACCGATCCTGGCGCAGTGTTGGGCGTCCGGCATCACTGGGCCGCCCTCGCGCCGGCGGCTCGAGTCTCCGGGAGAGAGCCTTCGCCAGCGGTGGACCCGGGCCCTCGGGTTGCTCGCCCGCCTTGGCGGGGGGAGCTCCGTTCGCCGGGCCGAGAGCCTTCCCCGGCGGTAGGCCCGCCGGGACGAGCCCTTCCTTCTTCGGCGGCGAGAGGCCGGGGAGCCGCTTCTTCGGCGGCGGAGCCCCGGCGGTCGGCAGCTTCTTCGGTGGCGTCTTGGGCGACGGCCGCAGAGGCAGCGCGGCTGCTTCCTTCGGAGCCGGGGCCGATTCCTTCGGAGGCTGGGCTGCGCTCTTCGCAGCCGCGAGCGGGCGGCTGCGCCGACCGGGGGTACGGCCCCGCGACCCTTCCGCCAAGGGGACGAGCGAGCCCACTTTCGAGCGAAGCTTCTCGGCGACGCGGTGTCCCGATGTCCGCGCTTGCTTCGGGGCGGAGCCGCGTGCTCGGATGAGCCTCCAACGGGCACGGGAAAGCACGTTGCTGAGCCCGATTACAATGAGCGCGACCAGGATGCCCGCGAGCGCGGCCAGCCCGATCGTAATCGCCAGCATCCTCCAGAGGTTACTGCCTTCTTCCTGCGCGGTCGGAGACGGAGGTTGCGCGGCCGGTGTAACGGGACGCTTTGCCGTCGTGCTGGGCTGCGGAGCGTCCGACTGCTCCGGCTCCTCGGCTCGGGTCGGGTCGAGCGGATACTCCTCCCAGAGCTCACTGGGCGGTTGGTTCGGTTCCTGCTGAACCTCCGCAGCCGTCGGGGCCGCGAGCGCGAGCCAGGCTGCGGTAACGGCCACAGTGAGCGTCTTCGCACCAGTCATCGGATCCTGAGCGGCGTCCCCACCGGCATCAGCCGCGCGAGCTCGAGGATGTCCGCGTTCCGGAGTCGGATACAGCCGTGGGAGACGCGGCCGGGCAGGAGATCGGGACGATTCGTGCCGTGGATTCCGACGAAACCGCCCGCGGGCCAGTCGGTCAACACGCCCGAGCGCGCGCTCGTCCCGAACGCGAGCGGGCCGTAGAACGGATTGTCGTACTTCGTCAGCCTGTTCCTGATGTAGAACTCGCCTCTCGGCGTGGGCCACTCGGGTCGGCCGACGCCCACGTCCGCCCGGAAAATCGCCCGTCTGCCGCGGTAGAGCGTGGCGCTGAGCCGGTCCAGCTCGATGACCAGTCGCGTGCGGACGGCGCGGTAGCCGCCGAGCATCACGCGCGGAACCCAACCGGTCGTGTTGTGCGGAAGCACCGGCAGGCGAACACGCACCCAGACGCGCCCGTCAGCGCCCTTATTCCGTCCGAGCACGAGGACGATGTTGCGCGTCCCCTCGGGCGTGCGGGTGCCGATTGAGCCGACGACCCTCGCCCCGGGAGCCGGAGCGGCGTACACACCGGTCGCGCGCCGCACCGGGGAGTACCACGAGACGCCCCGCTGGCTCCTGACCGTGCGCGGCGGGCCGGGGACGAAGGCCGGCTCGACCGGAGGAGGCAAGCCCGCGGCTAGGCCGCCCGTGCGAGCACCGTCGGCTCGGGCATCCGAGGCCTCCGGTCCCGAACTGATGCCAGCGACGATCGCCAGCGCGATTCCGGCGAGGAGAAGAGGGACGCCGACGGTCGGGAGCAGCCGGCCGACTCCTCGCCGGTTCGACCGCCCCCTCATCGCGGCGGGGGAAGCCCCGGGTGCATTTGTGGCCCAGCGACCAGGACGGCCGCGACGAGGCGAGGTGAGCGGCCGGCGTGCATCAGCAGATCCATAAGTGACCCGGCCTCCGGCTCAACCGGTGAAGCGCGGGCGTCGCCGCCGCGCCGAGGTTCTCGCCGGCGCGACGATGAACCGGGTGGAGGCGACGATCCGCCGCACGTCCTCGCCGCTCCGCGCCCGGTCGAAGGCCCTGGCCGCCGGTTGCACTCCAACGAGGTAACGCATCCACGCAGCGTGTCTCGCCTCGACGGAGTGGATCGAGATGGCCGCGGCCAGAAGTGCGGGGGACCGGATCCGACCAGCCTGGCCCTTGTAGGCAGCGACGGCGAGATCCTCGAAGGCCACGGCGGTTCGCAGGAACGCGTCGGACTCCTCGGTGACCCCACGGAAGTCGAAGGTGGCACGGCCGACCGCCTCGAGCCCCAGCACGTCTCTGATCGCCTGCACATGGGCCCGCTCGACGGCACCCAGCTGGCGCGGAATCGGACGCAGGTCGTCTCGAAGCGCGCCGAGCCGCTCGGCCTCGGTGTAGAAGGCCGCCTGAAGGTACTCGAGCGTGAGGGCGAAGTTGAGGACGGCCACGTCGCGTCGGCTGGCGGCCGGAGCGTCCGGTGCCCACGCGAAGGCCGCCAGCAACGCGCCGCCGCCCACCGCGAGCCGGCCGAGGAACTCCGCGCGGGATTCGCCCGTGGCGGCGTCGAGCGCCTCGCGGAGGGCACCCTCGCGGTCGACGTCTGCGAGCCTGAGCGTCATCCCTCCACCAGCCCGAGCCGGCGAAGACCCTCGCGCACCTGGGCCGCCGTCCGCGGCACGTCGGTAGCGGTGGGAGCCGGGTCCTGTCCGAGGATGGAGCGGATCCAGCCCGCGTGGCGGGCCTCGACCGAAACAATGCGCGCGGCGGCGGCGAGGATCGGCTTCGTCAGGTTCGTGGCCTGGCCGTTGTAGGCCGAGACCACAAGATCCTCCATCTGCGCCGCGGTAGGGCCGAAGCGCTCGGGATCGACCGCCCGCTCGCCGAAGTCGAAGGACGGCGGATCGCCGGCCTGGTTTCCGAGTGCTTCCTCGAGGAAGGCGACGTGCTCGCGCTCGTGCCCGGCGACCGTCTCGGCGTACTCGAGCAGCTCGTCCTCCAGGCTCCCCGCCTCGAGCGCCGCGGTGTAGAACGCCTGCTCGAAACGCTCGAGCGTCAGCACGAGCTTGAGGATCTGGACGTCCTGCTCTTGCGAGGGGGCCGAGGCGGCAAGGCGCGGGAGCCCGGCGAGCAGCGCACCGCCGCCCGCGATGCCCGCCGCGAGGGCGGTCTTCCGGATGAATTCCGAGCGCGAGGTCCCGCCGCCCGGGGAGTGATCTTGCCGCATGAGATCCTCCAGCCGCCAGGTACGGCGAGGGTACACCGTTCCTCGCGAGCGCACAAGATCCGCGCTCTGTGGGAGGGGCGGAGCCACTGCAGATTCAGGGGTTGACGATCACCCGCACCTCGCACGCGCAGTGCCGCGCTGGCGAATACTGGCGGACGGGATAGGGGAAATCCCTCGCGGGCTTGACTAGCTGCGCCTACGGATCTGGACGTTGCCGCCTTCGAGCGTTTGGTCGCCCGAGGCATAGCCGTCGCCGATCAGGATCCCGTAGACGTCTGCGCCGGCTCCCGGCTCAGCCTGGTCGCGGACGCGGATCCGGAAGGAGAAGGGCCCGGCGCGGTCGAGCTCGCCCTCGCCGAAGATGTCGGCCTCCATTCCGTCGGCGCTACAGACGACGGAGACGATTTCGGTCGAGTGGAAGTCGAACCGCTGGGCAGGACCGTGGTCCTGGTACTCCTCTTCTCCGCGCACCGATCCTGTCGAGTCGACGCTGGCGTTGCCCCCGAACGTAGCGCGGTCCCCGTCGAGCGCAGTGATCCGACCCCCTTCGGTGATGTTCACCTCGCACCCGGGCGTGGAGGGAGGCGGCACCCAGATCTTGTCTGCCGAATCGGAAGGCTCGTTACCGACCGGCGGCGGCGCATCCTGCATTCCGTCGCCGTCCGAGTCCGCGAACGCCCTGATGACGTCCTCGCCCGGGAGGTCCGGGCCCGTGTAGCAGAACGTTGCCTCTCCCTGGCCGTTCGTCGTCGCAGTGCCGTCCTCGTCCGGGGGATCCTGGTCGAGCTCGGAGGCGCCCTCGACGTCGAAGACGACCGTGGTCCCCGGCACCGGTTCACCTCCGGCGTCGAGCACAGTCGCCGTCACGCAGTGTTGCGTACCGACCTCGTTGGCGTCCGCCTTCGGTGAGAGCGTGAGCGTCTCCGGCTCACCGCCCGGAACGAGGACCCCGAGGGTGATGTCCTCGAGCGAGTTGCCCGGTGCCGCCGGCATCACGGCCGTGATGGCGGCGTACGGCGCGGTGTCGAAGTCGTAGATGAGGTTGAGATCGGTGCCGATCAGGTCGTTGAAGGGAGGATCCTCGAAGTCGATGCCGGTGACCCCGACGGGGGGGTCAAACGTGGCGACGATGTCGCAGGGTGGGACTGTTGCCGGCGTCGTGTATGGCGCCGCGCTTGAAGCGTCTGCGACCAGTAACGGATCCAAAGTGTTGAATTCGCCGGCGTCGGTCACCAGATACTTCCCCTGCGGCAGCCCCGCGATGTGGCGTGTAACGGCGAGGGTGTCGTTACCGGGTCCGAACGGAGCTAGAGGCACCCAGCAGGCCGCGAGAATCGCCCCGCTGGACTTGTTGACCTTGTACAGAACCTGTCGGCCCGCGTCGGGGGTGTAGCCGGCGGCCCAGAGGTGACCGTCGTCCGGGTCGAGGTCGAGCGCGCCGATGTCGTCTTGCGTCGGCGGACCGGGACCCTCTCCGAACGGGATCTGACCGGCGGGAACGCAGCCCGGTGGAGGCGTGGTCTTGTGGATGAGGCCGTCCGGAGGGCCTACGAAGGCGTACCAGAGGTTCCCGTCGGCCTGGTCGAACGCGATGGCGCGTCCGTTGCCGGAGGGCGTGGGGAGACACTCGGCCTCGAAGGTGTCGGTCCCGATGTCGTACTGGAAGATTCGGGCGGTTGGCGGGACGTTCGACTGGTAGCCCCAGAGCTTTGTCCCAGGAGGCGCATGGCTGGCCATGGCCTCAGAGCTCCAGACGACCATCCCGAGGATTGCGAGGACAACTGTCGCCACTCGCAGGCGTGCCATCCCACTCATGTTTCCCCCTTTGCCTGGTGTCACGGGAACCATGACAAATAGCGGCGAGCGCTGTCTAGAGGCAGGACCGTCTTAAGAAGGCCACCGGGTTAGAGGCGAGTCCGTCGTCCGACGGCTGAGCGGGCGCGTCAGCGATTGAGGTGCGATCAGGCTGTGGCTGTCTTCGAGAAGGTCGGCTAGCTCGTTCCAGTCAACGCGGCGCCCGTCGAGCCAGAGGCCGACCCAGCTCTTGTTGAAAGTGCGACTGCGGCTGTACGGCGGCTAGTATCTTCGGCGAAGGTCTTACTCGAGTGCTGGCGATCCCCGGCGTCCAGTAAGGAGGTGCAACAGTACTGCGAACGTGACGACGAAGCACGCGTAGGCTGACGCGCGCGGCGTTGGGCGGGTCTACGCGAGGGCCACCTGCGCCGGGGTCTTGCAGCTCTGCAAGCGTCTGCGGGCTCCGTGCCCAAACAGTCAGGAGCTCGCAGCTGTGCAGGATGTCCGCCGTCGTCACCACCGTCATCACCGCGGTATCGGCCTTCGCCGCGGTGGCGAGCGTCCTCGTCTACGTGTACTTCGGGCGCCGCGCGGACCTGGCCGCCGCTCGGGAGGAGGCACTCGCGCTAGCGGAAACGCGGCGCCAGACAATCGATGACCTGCGGGGACGCCTGGAGGCCCTCGAGAAGCGGCATAAGCGGGCAAAGGAAGATTGCGAGCGGCGAGTCCGCGAAATGCAGTCCGCTCTTGACAAGACCCGCGCGCAAGCGCGCAACGACGCCTACCAAACACAGCGCTTCTACGCCGCCGCGCTCTCCGGCCTCCTGAAAGGCTTACGCAGCGACCTCCAACGAAACCACCGGACGTCGAGGCTGCACTCGCGCGAATTCGGAAGCTCATCGCGGGCGAGCGGCCGGCAGCCTAGCTGAGCGCTATTGACCACGGTCCTTCCCGCGTCGCCGTTTATCGAGATTGCGACAGCGCTACCTTCCGAGTCGCTGGCGAACGACTGGCATGCGCCGCCTCTTTTAATAATCCAGTGGTTGATCGGGCTGTAGACCGCTGACGCGACCGAGCCGCTGTCGAAGGTCAGCCTCAAGTCGGCCAAACTCATCGATGCGAGAGCGCGCCTCGGAGAGCTCGGCCGTGAGCCGCTCTTTGGCTTCGCGCTCCTGCTCGGCCCGAGCGCGTAGATCATCGGCTTCATGTCTGCGCCGGTCTACTTCGGTGAGAAGTTCCTCTTTCTCGGTGAGAAGCCTCTCTTTCGCTCGGAGCGCTCGTTTTGTCCTTGCCCGGGCGATCAACGCGGCGACGCTGCCGCCAAGGGCGGCACCGACCACGAAGGAAACGACCCTTTGATCCAACAAGTGCACCCCTCCTGCCATCGAGACTAGGGATCGGTCGTGGCCAGATCTAGGGGCTGACCGAACGTCTTCTCGCAAATACCGCGAGAAGAAGCCGAGCTGAAGGTCTCTGCCTCCCTTCCTCTGCTCGACCGGACGCGTGGGACGATTCGGCGGACTCGCCCCGGGGCACGTCGTGGGCTCGCTCGCTCACCCCCTGAAGCGTGCCCGCGGCGCCTATCCGTTCGCCCAGCCGGCTAAGCGGTCCGCGAGCGCCCGCACGCTCGCGCGGAGCTCGTCCGGCCTGCGGACGGTGAAGCCGCAGTCGAGCCCCGCGAGCACGCCCGCCATCCAGTCCAGCGAGCTCACGCGCATGCGCAGCAGCGTCCCCTCGCCGTCGTCGACGAGCTCGGCGAGCGTCGCGGGGAGGCGCTGAGCCGCCTCATCGACCGAAAGGTGCAGGAGCACCTCGACCTCCCACGGCCAGGGCACGCGCGCGAGGGAGCGGCTGACGTGCGCGACGGCGTCGAATCCGTCCGGGGGCGGGAGAGCCGGCTCCCC
>JBOHAJ010000171.1:0-9532 GCA_050697715.1 Gaiellaceae bacterium | reverse complement strand
CCTGGGCGTCGACTGCGCCAACGGGGCCTACTCCGGGATCGCGCCGAAGGCGTTCGCGCAGCTGGGCGCCGAGGTGACCACGATCGGCTCGGAGCCGGACGGGACGAACATCAACGTCGGCTGCGGCGCGACCGATCTCCGCGCGTTGCAACAGACCGTTACAAGCCGCGGGTTCGACCTCGGCGTCGCGTTCGACGGGGACGGCGACCGCATGCTCGCCGTGGACGCCGAGGGGAACGAGGTGGACGGGGACCAGATCGTGGCCGCTCTCGCTCTCCACCTCGGCGTGGACACAGTGGCGGTCACGTCCATGACCAACCTCGGCTTTCACCGCCTCATGGCGGAGCGCGGCATCCGGGTCCTCACCACCGACGTCGGCGACCGTTACGTGCTCGAGGCGCTCCGTCGCGAGCGAGCCCTCCTCGGCGGCGAGCAATCGGGGCACGTCATCTACCTCGACGGTCACACGACGGGGGACGGGCTCGCCGCGGCGCTCCTCCTCTGCCGCGCGGTCGTCGAGCAGGGCCGGAGCCTCGCCGAGCTGGCGCTCGTGCCCAAGTTCCCGCAGGCGAAGAGGAACGTCCCCGTCCGGCGCAAGGAGCTCCCGGCGAGCCTCCTGACCGAGATCGAGCGCATCAGCGCCGCACTCGGCGATCGAGGCCGCGTCCTCGTTCGGCCCTCGGGGACGGAGCCCGTGGTCCGCATCCTGGCCGAGGCAGAAACCGCCCAAATGGTGGAGAATCTCTGTGGTAGGATCGAGGCTCTCGTAGAGAGAGAGCTCGGCCATAGGCCGAGCTCGTAGTTTTTCGAGGCGATTTTTCGGAGAGAACCTAGAGTCTTAACTCCAGTCGGCGGGCGGGCGGCCCGGAACGTCGAAGGAAGGGGCTTTCGGGTGTGCGGGATCATCGGTTACGTCGGCTCGAGGACGGCGAAGGGGCTTCTTCTCCAAGGGCTGGAGCGGCTCGAGTACCGCGGCTACGACTCCGCCGGCATCTGCCTCGTCGAGGATGAGGGCCTCGACTACGTTCGGGCGGTCGGCAACCTCGATCATCTGAAGGAGGCGGCCGGCTCGAACGGGTCCGTGTCCACGACGGGTGTCGGACACACGCGCTGGGCGACCCACGGGAAGGTCTCCTACGAGAACGCGCACCCGTTGACGGGCTGCGTCGAGGACGAGGTCGCGGTCGTCCTGAACGGCATCGTCGAGAACTTCCGCGAGCTGCGCGAGTCGCTCGCCGCCGAGGGCCACGGCTTCTCGTCCGAGACGGACGCGGAAGTCGTCGCGCACCTCGTCGAGCGCCACTATCGGGGCGACCTGGTCGAAGCCGTCAAGGCCGTCTACAGGGAGCTCGAGGGTCACTTCGCCTTCGTCGTGATCCACCGAGAGCACCCGGGGATGCTGGTCGGAGCCCGCCTCCAGTGCCCGCTGGTCGTCGGCGTCGGCGACGGGGAGATGTTCCTCGCCTCCTCGATCGCCGCCTTCCTGCGGGAGACGAGGCGCGTGAAGCTCATCGAGGACGGCGAAGTCGTCGCCATCACGCCGGACGGCGCCGCGTTCAGCGCTGCCGAGGGCGTCGTCGCGAAAGAGCGCGACGAGCTGGAGGTGGATTGGGACGACGAGGCCGCTGAGAAGCAGGGCTACGAGACCTTCATGCTCAAGGAGATCTACGAGCAGCCGCAAGCCGTCGCCGACACGCTCACGGAGCGTTTCCGCGGAGGCCGCCTCCAGCTCGAGGACATTGGCCTGACGGACCTCGAGATCCAGAACCTCCGCCGGATGGTCGTGCTCGCCTGTGGCACCGCGTATCACGCGGGCGTCATCGGGCGCTACGTGCTGGAGGAGTGGGCCCGCATCCCCTGCGAGCCCGACATCGCGAGCGAGTGGATCTACCGCAATCCCGTGCTCACGCGGGACACGCTCGTGGTGGGCATCTCCCAGTCGGGCGAGACGCGCGACACCGTGCACGCGGTCCGGCTCGCGCGCGAGATGGGCGCCCCCACGATCGCGATTACGAACCTCATGGGGACGCAGATCACGCAGGAGGTCGACCGCGTCCTCTACACCCATGCCGGCATGGAGATGGGGGTCGCGGCGACGAAGACGTTCACGGCCCAGGTCTCGCTCCTCTACCTGCTCGCGCTCAGGCTCGCGCAGGTGCGGAAGACGCTGCCGGAGGAGCAGATTGCAAACCTGCTGGCCGAGGTCGAGGCGCTCCCGCGCAAGATGGCCTCCTACCTCGACGCCGACCACCCAATCGAAGAGATCGCGCAGCGGCACTATCAGAAGCCGTTCTTCCTCTACCTGGGCCGCCACATCGGCTTGCCCGTGTGCCTAGAGGGCGCGCTGAAGCTGAAGGAGATCTCCTACATCCCGACAGAGGCCTACTCGGCCGGCGAGATGAAGCACGGCCCGATCGCCCTTCTGGACGAGAACACGCCCGTCGTCTGCATCGCGACCGACTCGCACGTGTACGACAAGGTCGTCTCCAACATCCAGGAGGTGCGCGCCCGGGGCGCGCAGGTGGTCGCGATCGCCACGGACGGGAACGAGGACATCCAGCACCATGCGGACGACGTCGTCTACGTGCCGCGCTCGCATCCCTTCCTCCAGGCGGCGCTGGCCGTGATCCCGCTCCAGCTGCTCGCCTACCGGATTGCTCGGCTGCGCGGCATGAACGTCGACCAGCCGAGAAATCTCGCGAAGACCGTCACGGTCGAGTAGACGCGCAGGAGCCGCGCGCGAGGCTCGCAGACGCCAACCCTTCCCGCAGGGCTACCATGGAGGTGCTCCAGGTCAAGACATGCCTTCTCCGCCCCCGGGCCGCAGGGGGCGGGGGAGGCTCCTTTTCAGGCCTGACGCTTCCTCTGGACGGCCGCCTGCGCGCTAGACGCGCCTCGGCCGCCAGAGGAGCGTGAACGCAAGCGCGACGAGGCCTGCCACCAGGCCCGCGATCCCCAGGATCAGCGCGAGATTCGCCTTCGAGTCGCCGTCGTCCTCGGAGGCCGTCGGCTCGGGCGCGGCCTCGCCGCTCGACGTCTCCTCCGTGGTTGTGGCGCCGACCACACCGCCGCCCTCCGCTTCCTCGGGCGCGAGCACGGCCACGATCGGGGCCGGCGTGTCGGCGTCCTCCGAACCTATCCAACGGACGACCTCGCCGCTGGAGTACGTCTGGAGCGAGGGGAAGACGAGCTCCTCTCCGGGCGTCTCAGGAACCTGGAAGCTGATCCCGAACTCCTGGAACTCGCCCGGAGCGATCGTCCCGCCCGTCCAGGTCACGCTTGCGATGCGCTCGGTGACCTGCTCGCCGAAGATCTCCACGGGCTGGTCCAGGGTCGCCATCTCGACTGTGCGCGTCCAGCCCGGCACCGGCTGGAAGCTGGCGGTGATGACGTTCTCGGGAAACTGAACCGTCACCTCGGTCGTGTCGGCGTCCGGCCGCTCATTCGGGACGCGGACCGCGAAGCGGGCGAAGCCGCCTGCCTCCCACTCCCGTGGGTTCAGGGTCACGTGCGCCGCCGCCGCCGGCGGAAGCGCGACGGCGGCGAGAAGGAAGCAAACGACCAGCCGTTTCAGCACGTCAGGACTCCTCTCGGATGGAGATAGAGACGGTCTGCGTCAGGAGGTCGAACTCGCCCCTGCGTGCTTCGATTCGGAGCTGCCAGGCCCCGGCCAGCGGGAGCTGGGCGTTCTGGACGACGTACTCGCCGTGGTGGTCGGGGTCCGGCTTCGCCTTGAAGCGGAGCGGGCCGACCTCCTTGCTCGCGAGCGTCGCCGCCACGTTCACCTCCGCGAACTCGAGCGCCCCGCCCTCGTGGCTGCCGCCGCCGAAGCGGAGGTGGATCGCGTTCGGCCCGGCCGCGCCCGGTTCCACCATCACGTGACACTCGATGCCCCCGCCCATGTCGGCGACGGCCTCGGTCGAGCCGTGCATGAGAAGCTCGGTCTTCGCCGGCTCGGCGTTCACCAGCACGGCGGTGACGGCGACGACGGCGGTCATGATGGCGAGCTCGGCGCCGGCCGCCCGCAGGAACCGCCGCCGCTCGAGCGCCGACGCGATTCCCGCCCGCAGGCGGGGAACCGCGTAGCGGTTGTTGTAAGCGCCAAGGGCGAGCAGGGGCAGAACGAGCCCGATCTTCCCCAGCAGCAGAAGGCCGTACGTCGTCTCCCACAGTCCCCTCCACGTTCGCACCTGGAGGTAGCCGTTCACCGTCCCCGCGAGCAGCAGGAGTGCGACCGATCCCACCGCCATCGTCGAGAAGGCGGGAACGCAGCGCGTGGCCAGCGGCCAGCGGCCGTTGCCCGCGAGCGCGAGCCCGCAGATCACGAAGGCGAGCCCGCCGGTCCAGATCGCCGCCGTGAGCACGTGGAGGACGTCTGCTGTGAAGCCGAGCGCGCCGCTCACGCTCGCGTGCCCGGAGGCCGAAGGCGTGACGGCCAGCCCGACGGCTAGGGCAGCTGCGAGGGCCGTGAGCCGGGTCTGCTCCGCTCCGTCGGCATGCCGTAACGCCAGTGCGGCGAGCGCGATCGCGACGGCCAGGCCCGCCCGGATGAGCGAGGCTTTCCCGTAGCGGGTCTCGGCGACCGAGGTGACGACGTCCCACCGGAACGCTTCCGAGAGTCCGAAGCCCCCCGCGGCGGCCCCCTGGAAGACGATGCCGAGGAGCGCTACGACTGCGAGGAAGCCGGCGAGCACCGCGATCACCCCGAAGAGCCGGCGCCGCAGGGCCGGCTCGCCGCTGCGAAGAGTGACGGCGAGCGCGGCCACGCCGCCGATGCAGAGGAGGAGAAGCGCGAAGTCGAAGAAGCGCCCGCCCGTGTAGAAGACGGAAACGAGCGTGGGTGTGTCCTCGAGCACCTGCGCCGCGATCCCGGAGGGCTGCGGCCCCGGCGCCTCGACGTGGAAGACGAAGGCGCCCGAGATGGGGTCGGAGTCGGCGGAGATCACCCGCCACGCGACGGTGTATGTCCCGCGCGCGAGGTCGTCCTCGATCGCGACCGCGACTTCCTCCGGCGACGGCCGGCTGATCGTCTCCGCGTCCACGCGCCGGCCCTCCCCGTCGTAGACGCGGATCGAGCCGAGGGCGCTCTCGACAGGCTCGTCCCACCGGAGCAGGACGCGGTCCGGCGCCTCCGGCACGACGGCGTCGCTCGACGGCTCGGTAGCGATCAGCACCGAGTGCGCGCCGGCGGAGGGAGCGAGCACGAGCGCGCAGAGCGCCGCGGCCGCTGCCGCCGGGAACGCCTTCCGCCATATGTCCTTCGCGCGACGGCGAGTCGTCAGTGTCCCCCTCCTTCCTCTCGCATGGCGGTGGTTGGTTACCGACCGAGAGGAAGAAGAGGCGGCGCGCGCTGGCCACCGCCCGGCGGGAGCGGCCTCTGCGCAGGCGCGGCTGCGGGTAGCGAGGCCCGGAGGAGCGGCGCGACGACGGCTGGGCGCGGTGCGCAGCCCAGTAGGCGTCTGAGCGCGTCGGCGCACCTGAGGAGCGCTCTGGCCGCGACCAGGGCGGCAAGCGCGAACGGGAGCTGGAGAAGGAGCCCGACGGCGAAGGTAGGCTCGAGGAACGCGGGCGTCGGGGCTCCCTCGTGGAAGAGCCGCTCCAGATGCTCCTGGAGGGTGAACGCGGCCGGCGGAAGCAAGGCGAAGAGCCAGGCGGGTCCCGTGCGGCCGGCGAGTGCGGACCGCAGAGCGAGGAGCCGGGCGGCGAAGCCGAGGACGACGAGCGTGAGCGCGAGCGCGAGCAGAAGGGAGGCGTTGAACCAGGCGTGGCCGGTCTCAGCCAGAAGCTCCTCGCGGGTGTGGGGCGCCGCGATGCGGTAGGCGAGCACGTGCGCCACGACTGCTCCCGAGGCCACGAGGCCGAGGGAGAGGCACCACGGGAGGCGCGACCGGCTACCCATGACCTCCGCCGGAGACGATGGCGACGTGGTTGAGGACGTGGACGTAGCGGAGCGACATCGCCGCGGCCAGGATCAGCGGGACGGTCGCCAGGTAGACGAGCCCGGCCGGGCCGAGCACCTGGCTGATCACTGCGACGAACCTGGGATGAGGGTTCGAGACCGGCACCACGGGCAGCTCCAGCTGCACGGTGCGCAGGAACGTCATCGTCCCGGTGACGAGCAGGAGGGCGAAGAACCCCAGCTTGACGAGGAGGATCGACTCGTAGAGGAGTCCGTAGGGGATCTCCGAGAGCCGGTCCCAGCCTCCCGGCGTCCACGCGAGCTCGAACGGCGTGACCTCGAGCATGTTGTAGATCCCCGTTCCCACGATCACGGGCACGAGGCCCCAGTGGACGAGCGCGCCCCAGCTGCGGTAGGCGCCCGCCAGGCGGTTCCGCGCCGTCTCGGCGAGGACGCCCGGCCGCGTCGAGAGCGCGACAACCATGAGGAGGACGCCGACGATCCAGCCCATGGCAGCGAGGCTGTGCACCCACAGGAACGCCATGCGGGTGTAGTCGCCGCCGGTGAGCTCCTCGTCGAACGTCGTCGGGAGGACCGCGAGCGCGGCCTCCTCGGTTTCCTCGTGTGAGCCGGATGCCGCCGGCTCCTCCTCCGTCGTGGTCCCGCCCGGCTCGGCGGCGACCTCGATGGCGGCGGGAAGTGTGGCCCGGGCAGTGACGACCTTCTCGCCGGTCACCGTGATGCGGACGCGCCAGGCGCCTGCGTCGTGAAACTCGATGCGTGCGCGGTAGACGGCCGGCCGCACCTCGCGGAGCCGGACGCGATCAGTTCGCATGGCACCGTCGCTCGTCGAGGCGACGGCGACGACAGTGGCGCCCTTCACGGGGTCGCCGCTGTCGAGGTCGGCGAGGCGAACAGTGAGGGTGCGCGCGAGGCCTTCGCCGCCCAGAGCGGCGGCGATGCGGGGCTCCGCCTTGTCCCCCTTGTGTGCGCCTGCCGGGGCCGTCCAAGCGAGCGCGACGAGGACCACCAGCAGAACGGCCAGGCCGCCTCCGAGGAATCGCCTGCTGCCCGTCTTGGCGGGCGCGTACATCATCCGTCTCCTTTCCGTCCGCCGAGGACTACGCAGGAGCGCAGCCCACGGATCCCTAGCCGGCAGACAGAAGAGGAGGAGCCCGCTGCCCGTACCCGAGCGCGAGGACTGCCACGCGCGGTGGATCGAGGACGCAGGGGCGAAGCGGCGCGGCGCCGGCCGGCGCCAGGAGCATCGGCGGACGCTTGAGAGTACGGACGAGAGTGTCGGCGACGAGAAGCAGGGCCGACGCGAGCGCGAGAGCCGCGAGGGCGAACGGAAGCTGGAGGAGGAGGCCGAGGAGGACGGCCGGCTCGAGCAGGACGTCGGCGGGAACGCTGCCGAACGCGAGCAGGCGCTCCAGGTGCTCCTGGAGCACGAAGCCGAGCGGCGGGAGCACGGCGAAGGCGGTGAGCGAGTCGCGCACCTCGGGCGTTCCCCGGAGGCTGCGCAGGACGAAGCCCGCGAGGGCGAAGACCGCGAGCGCCGCAAAGAGGGCGAGCGCGAGCGAGCCGTACTCGCTGAGGTACGAGTGGCCGGTCTCGCGCATTGCGCGCGCATGCGAGTGCGGGTGGGGAACGGCGAGGCGGTAGGCGACCTCGTGCGCCGTCAGCCATCCAGCCGCCGTGAGCGCGAGGGCGAGCAGCCAGGCGAGGCGAAAGCGCCTCATGGCCGAACGATAGCGCCCTCCGGCGTTACGTGCGCTCAACCCTCCTCGGGCGGGCGGCGGAGGCGTTTCACCTGGGATCGGCGGCGCTTCCCGGTGAGGCGCTGCTCTCGCGAGGCGGCCGTCGGGGCCGTGGGCCGGCGCGCCCGCCGCGTGCGCAGGGCCTCGCGCAGGGTCTCGGCGAGGCGCTCCAGGGCGATCTCGCGGTTTCGCCACTGGCTCCGCTCCTCCTGGGCCACGGCGCGGAGGACAGGTCCGGCCCGGCCCATAATGCGCGTTTTTTGACCTTTGCTGAGCGTCGCCGAGGCCTCGACGTCAAAGACCGCCTCCACGCGGGTCTCCGTCTTCTGCGCGTGCTGGCCGCCCGGGCCGCTCGAGCGCGAGAAGCGGAGCTCGATCTCCGCGAGCGGGATCGCCAGCCTCGGCGTCACCTGAATAGACTCGGGCCGCATGGCGCCGATTCTCCTCGACATCGACGGCGTGCTGCACGTCTCTGGTCAGGCGATCCCTGGCGCGCCGGAAGCGGTCCGCGAGCTGCGGGCGGATGGGCACCGGCTGCGCTTCGTCACGAACAACACGACCCGGGCGCGGGCCCGGCTCGCCGAGGAGCTGAGGGCGATCGGAGTCGAGGTCGACGAGGAGGAAATCGAGACGACTCCGCTCGCGTCGGCGAGGCTCCTTGCGGGCAAGCGGGTCCACGCGCTGACGATGGCTTCCGTCCGCGCAGACCTCGAGCGCCACCTAGAGCTCGTGGAGGAGGCCGCCGACGTCGTCCTCCTCGGGGGAGCGGACGAGGGCGAGGAGACCGCTGCTGTGTTCTCGTACGGGAACCTGAACCGGGCGTTCGCCTCCCTGCATGGGGGCGCGCGGCTCGTTTGCCTGCACAAGAACCGCTGGTGGCAGACGGGGTCCGGGCCGCTCCTCGACTCCGGCGCCTTCGTGGCGGGGCTCGAGTACGCGGCCGGCGTGGAGGCCGAGGTCGTCGGGAAGCCGAGCCGGGCCTACTTCGAGTCGGCGCTCGCCGCGCTGGGAGCGCGGCCGGAGGAGGCGTGGATGGTGGGCGACGACGTCGACTCGGACGTCGGCGGCGGGAAGGCGGTCGGAATGCGGGGAGTGCTCGTGCGCACGGGGAAGTTCACCGAGGAGACGCTCGCGGCCGCCGACCCGCAGCCCGATGCGGTCGTCGGCTCGCTCGCCGACCTTCCGGCCCTCCTGCGGGAGGCGGCATGAAGGTCGGCGTCGACCTGATCGAGATCGAGCGCGTCGCGCGCGCGCTCGCCCGCTACCCGGCGTTCCGCGAGCGCTGCTTCACCGAGGCCGAGCGGACGTACTGCGAATCCCGGCCGAACCCGGCGCAGCATTACGCGGCCCGCTTCGCGGGCAAGGAGGCAGTGGGCAAGGCGCTCGGCTTCGGCGTCGCGCGCGCTTTCGCGTGGAAGGACGTCGAGATCGCCGGGCGGCCGAAGCCCGCGGTGCGGCTCTCCGGCCGGGTCCGGACCTGGTCGCGGCGCGTCGGCGCCGGCGACATCGACCTCTCCATGACCCACTCGAAGGGCATGGCCGCAGCCGTCTGCGTCGTCACGGACGATGTGGGCTGAACCGGACACGTCCAGGGGTCAGACCCCGGGCCACGTCCCGGCCGGCCGTGTCCGCGCCTCCAGGCGGCACCGGCTGGGGGATCGGGTCCCGCACCACGACTCCGCTGTGGACAACCACGCGGCCGAAATGGGCCTGCCCCGGGGTCAGACCCCGGGGCATGTCTCGACGGGCGAGGATGTGGACTGAGCCGCTCTACACGGCCGCGGAGATGCGCGCGGCCGAGGAGGCGTACGAGGGTCCCACGCTCGACCTCATGGAGCGCGCTGGAACGGCGGTCGCCGAGACCACTCTGCGG
>JBOHAJ010000170.1:0-3572 GCA_050697715.1 Gaiellaceae bacterium | reverse complement strand
CGCTATGTGTCGGCTGTGACGGCGGGGGCAACGGGTCTCGCCGGCGGCGTGTCCGGCGGCAAGCCCGCTGGAGAGGTCGCAGGGGCGGTCGCCGGCAAGGTCGTCGCGGTGGCGGGGGACTTCCGCGACGGGTTCCTCCGTGGCGCTGGCCGGGCGATAACCGCCCCCGTGGACGGAGACGGCGAGAGCAACACCCCGCTCTGGCTGATCGGGCTGGTGCTCGGAACCTTCTACCTCGCCTTCCTGACGGTCCTGGTCTGGGCCAGGAGGCTCGGGTGGACTCTGCGGCACTGAGGACGAGCGCGGAAGGGCGCCCGCATCTTCACCGGGTGCGGGCGCCTGCTGCGGTAGTGGTCTCGGCGATCGCACTCGCATCGTCGAGCGCCCTCGCGCTCGTCCTCGCGCCCGAGGCGGGCGGGGCTCCGGTGGTTTGCACGATCCGGGGCGACAACGGCCCCGACGTGCTCACCGGTACGCCGTTGAGCGACGTCATCTGCGGCTACGGGGGCGCCGACGTCATCCGCGGACTGGGCGGGAACGACCGCCTCCTCGGGGGCGGGGGCCCCGACCGCGTCTATGGCGGCGGAGGCGACGACCGCGTCTTCGGCGGCTGGGGCGACGACCGTCTCGTGGGTGGGGAGAGAAACGACATCGTCCACGGCGGCCGTGGCCGCGACGGGTTGTTCGGCCAGGCCGGCGGGGACCGCCTCTTCGGCGAAGGCGGCCGCGACCGCCTCTTTGGGGGACTGGCCCGCGATCTCCTCTACGCCCGTGACGGGAAGCAGGATCGGGTCGACGGCGACGCAGGCAGGGACTGTGCGCGTGTCGACCGCGGCCTCGACGTCACGGTGAGCGTGCACGAGCTCTTCTGACTAGCTCGGCAGGCTAGGAGGAGTCCCCGAGGATCGGCTTCGATCCCTAGCCGATGAAGACGGGGGTGCGAACCGGAACCCTGTTGTAGAGCTCGATCACGTCCGGAATCTTCATGCGGATGCAGCCGTGCGAGGCCGCCTGGCCGATCGAGCCGACGTCGTCCGTGCCATGGATTCCCGCGCCGTCGTAGATACCCATCCAGCGCGCCTTGATTGGATTGTCTGGGCCGGGCGGGATGATCTTGCCGGCGAGCTCCCCCGCCCAGGGCTCGTTCGGGACGTACCAAGCGGGCGCACCGGCCTTCGTCTTGATCCGATAGAGGCCTGTAGGCGTGTCGTAGCCGACCTGTCCGATCGAGACGGCATACGTCTTGGCAAGCTGGAGCCGCTTGTACAGGCGCAGCTCGAAGCGCGAGCGGCTGACGGTGATGAAGAAGGGGTACTTGGCGCGAAGGTCCGCGGTCGTCACCTTGGGCTTCAGCACCTTGGTCGGGACCTCGACGACCCCGTCCGCCGCAGGTCGGACGAGGTCGAGGATGACCGTCCTTTCGAGCTTGCGCGTGAGCACAGCCTGCCCGTCCCTCGACGGCACCGTGCGAACCGCGCCCGCCGACGGGACGATGCTCGCTTCTCGCGGCGCTCGGAAGAGGGCGCGCTCCACGCGGGAGAAGAGCGCCGAGACGGCCTTCCGCGAGTAGTCCGCGCGCAGCGGGATGCCGGCCTCGAGATCGTCCCCGGTCAGGTCGCGAAAGGCCCGGGTCAGGAAGTTCCCTTCCCGGCTCTTCGCCAGAGCCTCCTCGACCATTCCGTCGACGTCCACCCTCACCTGCAGCTTGCTGGCGGACACGAGGCGGACGCCCTCGCCGCGGTGCCTGAGCAGGAGGGGCCGGTCGAGTTGCGAGACGATCGTTCGGCGAATCGCCGCGCGAGCCTCTTCGACGTCCATGCCGCCGACGTTCACTCCGGCGACGGTGACGCCGCCGGCGATGAGCTCTTCGCGGGACGCGTCGTACGCATACAGCGCGCCGGCGCCCCCGCCGAGGAGGACGAGCAGACCCGCGGAGACGGCGAGCACGACCTTCACTGGGCAGCGAAGGATAGTCGCACGAGGTAAGCGTCTCCCCGCGCCGGGACGGCTTCGGGCGCGATCTCCTCCTGGCGCGTTGATCCGAGCCGCCGCCGAAAGGCCGTCTGGCAGCGTGGTATGGTCGGGGGGACGCCGCTTCTCATCCGCGCCCCTTTTGCGCGCCGCGATCGGTGGTCGCGCCTGAGAGGTCTCGTCCCGACGCGAGGACCAGCGGGGGAGAAAGGAGCAGCCCATAGCGGCGTCCGACCTCACTCGGCAGGGCACCGACGCTCGTTGGGGAGTTTCGTGGGGCCGTCTGCGACGCCCGCTGAACCTGCTCCGGATGAGGTGGCTTCGGCTCGTGCTCTGGCCGGCCGGCCTCGCAGCCGGGATCGGTGCCCTCTATCCCACGCTTTCGACTGACGGCCTCGACGGCCTCGATGTCGCCACGGTCCTGTACCTCTTCGGCGGCTGGTCGTTCATCGCGAGCGGCCTCGTCGGCTGGGCTCGGCGGCCCGAGAACCGCATCGGCGCGCTCATGGTCGCCATCGGCTTTGCCTGGTTCGCGTCCGAGCTTCTCTTCCAATCGAACTGGTCGCTCGTGTACACGGTCGGCGACGTGATCGGTGACTCTTGGATCGCCCTTCTGGTCCTGCTCCTCCTCGCCTTCCCGTCAGGACGCCTCGTCTCCCGCCTCGACCGTCTGCTCGTAGCTGGGTTCCTCATCCCGCTGGCCCCGATGGAGGCGCTCTGGCTCATGTTCCTCGAGTTCGAGGAGGGGGAGCCGGAGAACGCCTTGCTCATCTCGCCCAATGCGCAGGTCGCGAACGCGATCGACGTCGCTCAGAGGGTGATCCTCCTTGCCGCCGTCGGCGGCGTCGTCATCGTCCTCGCCCGGCGGTGGCTACGCGCGACCGCCCCGCTTCGACGTGTTCTTACTCCCGCGGTCGTCGGCGCCGCCGGGGTCCTCCTCTTCGGTGTGGTCCTCCTGCTCGACTGGATCATCGGCCGCGAACGGTCGCTGTTCGACCGGTACCTCGTCCTCGTCGTCATCGCGTGCATCCCTCTCGTGTTCCTCGTGGGGCTCCTGCGCGCGCGGCTCGCCCGCTCCGCGGTGGGCGACCTCCTCGTCGAGCTGCGCGAGACGCGTGCGGGCGGCGCCCTGCGCGACGCGCTCGCGCGGGCGCTGCACGACCCCTCGCTGGCACTCGCCTACTGGGTTCCGGAGTACGACACCTACGTGGGCGCCGACGGCCGGCCGGCCGAGCTGCCCAAGGGGGACGACGGGCGCGTGGTGACGCTCGTCGAGCGGCGGGGCCGTCGCGTCGCGGCGCTCGTACACGACGCTTCCCTTCGGGACGAGCCGGAGCTGGTCGGCGCTGTCACGGCAGCGGCGGGCATCGCGCTTGAGAACGAACGGCTCCAGGCGGACCTGCGCGCGCGGCTCGAGGAGCTCAGAGGCTCTCGCGCGCGCATCGTGGAGGTCGGCGACTCGGAGCGGCGCCGGCTCGAGCGCAACCTGCACGACGGCGCGCAGCAGCGACTGGTCACGCTCGCCCTGTCCATGCGCATCGCGCTCGGACAGCTCGACTCGAACCCGCCCGCCGCGCGCGCGACGCTGACCGCCGCCGCCG
>JBOHAJ010000169.1:0-13080 GCA_050697715.1 Gaiellaceae bacterium | reverse complement strand
GTGGACGGGCCGGAGCTCGTCCTTTTCCCCGTCGAGCGAGCCGCCGAAGGGGTGCTCCTCGGCGAGGAGCTCAAGGAGCTCGGGGCGGCGGCGTCCGCGATCGTCATCCGCGCCCTCGGCGGCTCGCTCGAGGTGGCGGACGAGCGCCTGCTGATCCGGCTACCGAGCTAGGCGGCGCCCGCGCGGCGCACGACGCCCACGAGCGCCGCAACCACCAGCGGATCGAACTGGCTGCCGGCGTTGCGCTCGAGCTCGGCGACGGCCTCCTCCAGGGGCAGTGCCGACCGGTACGAGCGGTCCGTGGTCATGGCGTTGAAGGCGTCGCAGCAGCTGACGATGCGCGCGATCACGGGGATCTCGGGACCGGCGAGACCATCGGGGTATCCCTTCCCGTCCCAACGCTCGTGGCAGGAGCGTACGAGGTGGCCCACGTCCTCGAGCAGGCCGCCCACCTGCTCGAGCATCTGCTCTCCGTCGATCGTGTGCCGCTTCATGATCTCCCATTCCTCGGGCGTGAGCTTTCCGGGCTTGTTGATGATCTCGCTGGGGACCCGAACTTTGCCCACGTCGTGCAGAAGAGCAGTGAACTCCGCCTCGCGCCGGTCCTGGGCGCCGAGTCCGAGCTCGTCGGCGACCGTGAGCGTGAGATCGACGACGTCCCGACTGTGGCTACCCGTGTAGGCATCGTTCGCCTCGACGACGTCGCCGAGCAAGAACGCCGTCCCGCGATAGGCGGAGCTGAGCTCGAGCGCATGATCGATGCGCACCTGTCGCTCGCGCGCGAACACCGCCAGGAGGAAAATCAGCGGCAGGGCGAGGAGGAAGCCGTACGGATTCCTCACCGAGGCGAAGGCGACCGCCAGCCCCACGGAGGCCAGGGCGGCGTCGACGAGCCACACGAGGCTCATGGCCCGGAGCTGGACGCGCGGTGACACTCCGTGGGTCAGGCGCTCGTGCGCCGCCGCGCTCACAAAATCGAATGCGAACTGGGCCGCGAGCGCGCCGAGGTAGAGCGGGACGGCCGAGATCGAGGGAGGCGCCTCGCCCGCCAGGCCGAGCACGAGCGCAGGCCCGAGCGCATACCAGCCGTTCGCGAAGGGAATGAGCACACGTTCGACGTGGATCGTGCCGCGCCAGTGCTCGACGAGGTTGGCGATCAGGATTCCCGTCGCGACCATGAGCGGCACCCAGCCGACCGGCGCGATGAAGAGCATCGGGACGAGCACCACCTCGGTCGGCACGGCCGAGCCGGTCCCGACCTCGAAATCGAGCATGAACGCGAGGGCGTAGGCAGCGATGAGCAGGGCGACGATCGCCGGTCCCGGAGACCGACCAGAGGAGGGGAGCAGGAGGACCGCCAGCGCGGCCGCGGCGAGGAAGCCGCCGCCGAGGAGTGCCGCGGCCGACCGCTCGCGTGCGGCGAGGCTGCGCGACCGGCGCGCACGCCGGTCGTCGATCGCGTGCTCGGCGTCCAGATCGAGCGGGGATCGCGGCCGGGTCGCGCTGCCGAGGACGTTGACTCTGCTGTTCGTCATGCCGCCTCAGAAATCGGCCGTAGCGGTCGTCCCCTTGACTCTCGCGTGAATGGAACCCTCACTCAGGGGATTGAGAGCCCCCGATCGGGTGATCGCACGACAGAACCGGGTGGGCCAGACTCTGACCCGGAAGAAATTCTGCGGCGAAGGAGACTTCTGTGGTAAAGCGGCTCTCCGTCCTTCTGGCGGCGGGTGCCACGGCAGTGGCGTTCGCGACCCCGGCCCAGGCCGGGCTCCTCTCCGGCGTCCTGCCGGGACTCGTGTCCCCCACGGACACGCCGTCGACGTGTGATACGAACGTCTCGCAGCCGTTCGCGCGCTGGGGAGACTCGAGCTACTACGTGCTCGTGCCCGGGGGCTCGTTCGAGTCGGGCACCCCCGCGTGGAAGCTGAGCGGGGGAGCGAAGGTCGTCGCGGGTAACGAGACGTTCTACGTCCACTCTACGGCGGATCGCTACGCGCTCTACATGCCTGCGGGCAGCACGGTGACCACGCCGCCCATGTGCTTCGCCGCGGGTGACTGGAAGCTCCGCTTCTTCACGAAGAGCGGCGGGTCCGTGCGCGTCAAGATCGTCGTCAAGAGCCTCCTCGGTGTCCTGAGCATCATCGACGGAGGAACCGTGAAGAGTGGCTCGACGTGGCAGCCGTCGCCCGCGGTCGGTCTCCTGCTCACCAACGTCACCGGCCTCCTGGCCACCGACAGCATCTCGTTGCGGCTGACGTCTGGAACCGCGGCCGTGCGGATCGACGACGTCTACCTCGACCCCTGGAAGAGCACCTAAGGGTCAGCCGCCCGGATCGTCCTGTCGCAGGTGGCGGCGGTCGCTAGCCTGCCCTGCGCCTGACGAGCGAGAAGCAGGCGACGAAGCCGAGCAGGAAGCCGGCCACCAGGCCCCAGGCGAACTTCTCGAACCAGAACTGGAAGAGCCACACCTTGTGGCTTGTCACGGAGAGCCGGAGAAACAGTCCCTGGAGCATCGCCCCCAGGAGCCACACGCCGAGAAGTGCGCCGGCGAGGACAAGGGCGAAGCGGGCCATGTTCTCCAAGGTCGGCCTCGCAACGCCCGTGCTTGAGCACTGCCGCTAACGGAGCAGCCGCGACAGCCGGCGATCCTTGAGGACCCGGCCTCCCGTCTGGCACGAAGGGCAGTAGTAGATCGTGTGCTCCTCGAAGTCCACGCGCGCGATCGGCGTCCCGCAGACCGGGCACGGCTCGCCGAGCCGGTTGTGGATGCGGTAGGCCTTCTTGTCCCCGGCGCCGCGGAGTCGGAGCTCAAGTCCCTCGGCCAGCGTTGCGCGGATTGTCGCCGCCAGCCGCGCGACATCGCCGTCCGGGAGCTCCGTCGTGAGCGCGTAGGGCGAGAGGCGGGCACGGTGGAGGATCTCGTTGGACCAGCCGCGGCCGATCCCGGCGAGGGCTCGCTGGTCGCGGAGGAGGGGATGGAGGCGGCGGCCCTCGCGTCCCAGGATCTCCCCGAGCTGCGCCGCGCCGATGTCGGGCGCCTCGGGTCCGAGATGGCCGAGCTCCGCCTCGATCGCCTCGGGGCGGTAGAGGCCGACTCGCGCCCGCTTCTTGGCGCCCGCCTCGGTGAGGACGAGCGCGCCGCCGCCCTCGAAGAGGAGCCGGAAGGCCGGCGTCTTCGGTCCCTTCTCTCCGGCGCCGAGGTGGCGGATCCTCCCGGCGCTCATCAGGTGCACGTGGAGGACGAGGTCTCCGGCCTCGCTCGGGAAGAGGAGGTGCTTGCCCCGGCGCCGCGCTCCCGCCAAACGGCGCCCCTCCAGGGCCGCGAGCGGTGGGTCGAACGTCTTCAGCGTGGCAACGTGCGCCGGCCCGGCCCTCTCGATGGGCGAAGCCTGCACCGCGCCGTCGAGGGCTTGCCGATACGCCTCAACCTCAGGATATTCGGGCATTCTTCTCCGGAAAATGCGCCAGCATCTTCCGGAGCTAAGCGTACTCGTGCGGAGGGGACCGATCGTCGAGGCCCGTCATCGTGCTCATGCCGTCGTCATCCGCGACGGCGACCTCGCCGAGGCGTGGGGGGATCCAGAGCTCGTCACCTACCTCCGCTCGGCTGCCAAGCCGCTCCAGGCCCTGCCGGTCGCGGAGGCGTTCCCAGAGCTGACGACGCAGGAGATCGCCATCGCCTGCGCGTCCCACGAGGCGCTGCCGGAGCAGCTCGAGGCCGTCCGTGCGCTCCTCGCCCGCTCCGGCTCGTCGGAGGCCGACCTGGAGTGCGGGGAAGAGCATGGCGGCAAGCTGGGCCACAACTGCTCGGGGAAGCACGCAGGCATGCTGCTGCTCTGCCACGGGCGCGGGTGGGAGCCGCGCAACTACCGGCTTCAGGAGCACCCGCTCCAAGAGGAGCTGCTCGCCCTCGTGGCGCACGCGACCGGCACGAAGCCGGAACGGATCCCGACGGCCGTCGACGGTTGCGGCGTCGTCACGTATGCCGTCTCCCTGCGGGCCATAGCTCGCGCGTTCGCCCGGCTCATTCGCCGGGAGCTGCCCGGCGCCGACCGGGTGGTCTCCGCCATGACGACGCACCCGGAGCTCGTAGGCGGGCCCGACTCGGTGGACACCCTCGTCATGCGCGCGCTCCCCGGTGCGGTCGCCAAACGGGGGGCGGAGGGCGTGCTCTGCGCGGCGCTGCCGGACGGAGCGGGGGTGGCCCTCAAGGTCGAAGACGGCGCACACCGCGCGGTGTTCGCGGCGGCGGGTCGGCTCCTCGGTATCCCCGAGCTCGCGGAGCGGCCGGTCGCGAACAGCCTCGGCGAGGACGTCGGCACGATCGCCGCCGAGTAGCCCGTCCCGAAATCCGTCCTACCGCTTTTCCACAAGCGTTGTAGAATCCGCCGCCAGATGTGCCTGTGAGCCGGGGGAAGCTCCAATCTCGCCGGCTCTTTTCGTTCCCCATCCGCATGTTGCAGCGGTAACGAGGAAAGGCGGGTCAATGCTGACGGTCGATATCTCCCTGCCGGATATCGAGGAACTGCACAAGCTCGTCGCCGAAGGCCTGGAGAAGGGATTCCTCAGTTACGACGAGATCGTCGCCGGCCTGGAGGAAGTCGACCTCACCAAGGAGCAGATCGAAGACTTCTACACGTACCTCATCGACCACGGCATCGAGCTCGTCGAGGGCGTCGAGCACAAGACGCCGCCGCACGAGCAACCCGCCCTGGCCGACGAGAAGGACGGCCCCAAGCTCGATCTCACCGTCGAGCCCTCACTCGACTCGCTCCGCCTCTACCTGCGCGAAATCGGGAAGGTGCCGCTGCTCACCGCCGACCAGGAGGTCTCGCTCGCCAAACGCATCGAGCGCGGCGACATGTGCGCGAAGACGCAGATGATCGAGGCGAACCTGCGCCTCGTCGTCTCGATCGCCAAGGCCTACCTCGGGCGCGGGCTTTCCTTCCTCGACCTCATCCAGGAGGGCTCGCTCGGGCTCATCCGCGCGGTGGAGAAGTTCGACTACCGCAAGGGCTACAAGTTCTCGACGTACGCGACCTGGTGGATCCGGCAAGCGGTCACGCGGGCGATCGCGGACAAGGCGCGCACGATCCGCATACCCGTGCACATGGTCGAGAAGCTGAACAAGGTCGTGCACATCGAGCGCCAGCTCGTCCAGCGCCTCGGCCGGGAGCCGCGGCCCGACGAGATCGCCGACGAGCTCGAGATCACGACCGGGGAGGTGCGGGAGATCCTGCGCATGGCCCTGCTCCCCGTCTCGCTCGAGAAGCCGATCGGCGAGGAGGAGGAGTCCGAGCTCGGGGACTTCGTCCAGGACGAGCAGGCGGAGTCTCCCTTCGACTCGGCTTCGCTCAACCTCCGCAGGGAGGACATCGACCACGCCCTCGAGGCGCTGCCCGACCGCGAGCGCAAGGTGATCGAGCTGCGCTTCGGACTCAAGGGTGAGCCGCCGCGCACGCTCGAGGAAGTGGGGCGCGCGTTCGGCGTGACGCGCGAGCGCATCCGCCAGATCGAGAACAACACGCTGAAGAAGCTGGAGGGCCTCCCCGAAGCGCAGGGTTTGAAGGACTGCGTCTAGTTAGGGCAAGCTGCGGGGTCCGGGCGGTAGACGGGCTCCGTCGAGCGGACGCTGACGAAACGGCCGTCCGCGCTTGCGGTCGGCGGGGCGGAGAAGTCGACGCGCCAGGGCGCCCCCGAACAGACGGCGAGCTCCACGTCCCGTGAGGCGCCCGGCGTGAGGCGGATCTCCCTGTCCCCGAGCGCAACGGTCACGGGCGCATCCTCGGACGCCGTCAGTCGGAAGCTCAGCTGCCCGGCCAGGGCGTCGGTGGGCGAGGCGGACCAGAGGAAGATGCTTCCGGAGGTGGCGAGCCAGCCGTCGTAGTAGCGCCCACTCATGTAGAACGCAAGCCTGGGCCGGTCCACGGGACGGAGGAGCCGGTAGGCCGGGGACGCGGCCACCTGCTCCATGCCGCGGAAGCGCACGATCGCGCCGTAGGCGTCCACGAGGAGCGGGCGCCTGACCGGCTCGCCGCCGGCGAGGAGCGAGCCGTCGCGGCCGAAGGAGACGGTCTCGTCGGCGAAGACGTCCACGCCCTCGGTGCCCGGGAGGAGGAGGACATCGTCCAGCGAGCGGTTCCAGAACAGGTGGCCGAGCGCAAAGGTGCGAGCGCCGTGCGGGCTCTGGAGGAGCGCTGTGTCCTCGAGCCCGGACGCGTCCACGAAGGACGGGTTCGCCGCAAAGACGCTCGCGCGCCCGCTCGCCGCCGTCCGGTGCTCGTAGGCGGCGGCGCCGGCGAAAAAGGCAAGGCAGGAGGTGAGCGCGAGCCCGAAGGTAACCGGCGCGAACGCGAGCCCGCCGCGCCACAGGGCCGCGAGGAGCACGAGCGTCATCGCGCCGAAGCCCAGGGCGAAGACGAGCGAGGCAAGCCCGACGTCCTCGAGCCTTCCTTCGAGCCAGGAAGTCGCGTAGAGGAGCGGCGAGTTCGTCTTCCCCTCCGCGGCGGCGAAGCCCGAGAGCGGCGCGCGGAGCGAGAGCGCCAGCAGCCCGACCGCGAGGAGCGCGTGCGCGAGGCGGTACGGCGCTCCGCGCGACGCGTAGAGGGCGAAGGCGACGCCGACCAGCGGGACGGCGTAGAAGAAGTACCGCTCCTGGACGCGGTCGCCGTCGATCCCGTAAGCGGCGGCCTCGAGGACGAGCGCTAGGACGACCGGCACGGCGAGGGCGGAGAAGGCGAGCTCGCCGCGGGAGCGGGGGCGCCGGAGGGCGAGCCAGAGGCCGAGCAGAGCGCCCGGCGCGAGAGCCCAGCCGGAGACATAGGCGAGCACCATCGCGTCGAGGCCGCTCCAGCGCGCGAGGGCGGTCGAGAAGAAGTCGAATTCCAGGACGCCCTCGTAGTAGCCGAACGCCCTGCGGGGGCCCGAGACGACCAGGGCGACGAGGCCCAGGACGAGCGGCGAGAGGGCGAGCGCCTGCTCGCGCAGGGCCCGGCGAAGTGCGCGCTCCCGCAGGCCGACGATGAGCACGGCCGCGGCGAAGCAGACGGGGAGCACCGCGAACTGAACGCGGGCGAAGACGGCGAGCGCCACGAGCGCGAGGAACGCGACCTGGGTCCGCCGGCGCGGGCGCGTGATCGCGGCGACTCCAAGCGCGAACGCCGCGAGGGCGAGCGGGTAGGCGAACGGCTCCGAGAGCACGAAGTAGGCGTAGACCGTGTCGGGCACCGCGAGCGCGAGCGCCGCCGAGGCGAGCGCGAGGCCGGCGCCGAGGCCCAGGCGGCGGGCGAGCAGGTAGACCGGAACCGCCGCAAGCGACATGGCGAGCGCGGCCATGAGCTGGATCAGCCGGAAGGAAACGTCCACGTCGTTGACCAGCCAGGCCGGCGCCGTCAGGATCGGCTGGAGGAGTGCGGGGAAGTGGGCCGAGGCGCCTCGGATGAGCGGCTTCCCGCTCTCGGCCAGCGAGCGTCCGATCTCCGAGTAGATGTACTCGTCCGGGAGCACCGTCGGCGTGGCCCGCAGGACGCCGAGCACGGCGCGCAGCCCAAAACTCGCCGCCACCAGGGCGGCGAGGACGTGGACTGCGCCGAGGTTCGCGCGCGCCTGGACGCGCTCGGCGGTGCGGGCCGCAACGGACATGCTGCCTCTATCGGCGGCCGCTGCGGACTGCGTTAACTCGGCTCGACGCGATCCTGCTCGTCAGCACGCTCGTAGGCGACGAACAGGCGGCAGTACGGGCACTTGAACCCCTGGTGGCGGTCGGTGTCGCCCGAGAGGAGCTGCCCCTCAAAGCTCTTGCCGCAGTGCGGGCACTTCACCTGGGCCTTCTCGGGAGGGCGGTCCGTCATCCCGAGCAAGGTTAGATGCTCCGTGGGTGCCTGGGCGGCGCCGGAATCGCCGCTCAGGATCTAGCCTTTCGCCGTGACCCCACAGCGGCGCATCGCGCTCGTCTCGGTCGTCGCGGCGGTCGCGCTCATCGCGATCAAGCTCGCGACCGGCCTCGCCACGAACAGCCTGGGGCTCCTCTCGGAAGCGGCGCACTCCGGCACCGATCTGGTCGCCGCGCTCCTCACCTTTTTCGCTGTCGGCGTCGCCGTGCGCCCGGCCGACCGCGGCCATCCCTACGGGCACGGGAAGGCCGAGCACCTCGCCGCGCTCGCGGAGGCGTCGATTCTCGGCGTCCTCGCGCTCGTCGTCGCGGCGCGCGCTGTCCAGCGGCTCGTCGAAGGCGGGGCCGAGGTGGACGCTGCGTGGTACGCGCTCGTCGTCCTGGGCGTCGTCATCGTGATCGACGCCAGCCGCGCCGCGGTCTCGCTCCGCGCCGCCCGAAGCTTCCAGAGCGCGGCCTTCGCCGCGAGCGCCCTTCATTTCGCGAGTGACCTCGCCGGCTCGTCGGCCGTGCTGATCGGGCTCATCGTCGTCCGCGCAGGGCGTCCGGAGGGAGACGCGGCAGCGGCGCTCTTCGTCGCGGCGCTCGTGCTCGCGGCGGCCGTTCGGCTCGGGCGCCAGAACGTCGACGTCCTCATGGACCGCGCGCCCGCGCGCGAAATGGAGGCCGCGCGCAGAGCGATCGAGGCGCTTGGCCCCCACATCCAGCTCCGTCGTCTACGCATGCGCCGCGCGGCCGGCCGCCACTTCGCCGACGTCGTCATCGGCGTCTCCCCGGCGGCACCGATCGAGCACGGCCACGCCGAGGCGAGCGCCGTCGAGGAGGCGGTGGAGCAGGCCGTGCCGGGCACGGACGTCGTCGTCCACGTCGAGCCGCGGGAAGCCGAGGCGGCCCTCCAGGAGCGCGTCCACGCCGCGGCCCTGCGCGTGCCGGGCGTGCACGAGATCCACAACATCGTCGTCCTCCGGGTCGGCGACCGCACCGAGCTCTCGCTCCACGTGAAGCTCCCCGGCTCGCTCTCGCTTGCCGAGGCGCACGAGGTCGCCTCCCAGGTCGAGCGCGAGATCCTCGCCACGATCCCCGAAGCCGACGCCGTGCGGACGCACCTCGAGCCCCTCGCCGAGCCGGCGGCCGGACGCGCCGTCGCACAAGGCGACACCGCCGCCGAGACGGAGAGTGTCAGCCGCATCGTCCGCGAGGCAACCGGGAGCGAGCCCCGCGAGCTCCGCTTCCTCTCCACCGACGACGGGCTCGTCGCATTCCTTACGCTCGGGCTGCACGCGGAGGACGCCCTTGCCGACGCGCACGCGCGCGCGAGTGAGATCGAAGCACGGATCAGGCACGAGCATCCCGAGATCGCCGAGGTCATCGTCCACACCGAGCCCTGAGCGGCTGTTTCGGGCTCGAAGGCTCGGGTAGCAACCAGGCCGAGCGAACGAAGGAGGACAGAGTGACCCAGATCAGAGACGTCATGACCGAGAACCCCGCGAGCTGCGAGCCACAGGCGTCCGTCGAGGAGGCCGCGAAGGTGATGGCCCGCGAGGACGTCGGGCCGATTCCGGTCGTCGACGGCGAGCGGCTCGTCGGGCTCGTGACGGATCGCGACCTCGTCGTGCGCGTGCTCGCCCAGGGACGCGACCCGCAGGTGACGACGGTGGGCGAGGTTGCCTCGACCGACCTCGTCACGCTCTCACCCGAGCAGGATCTCGGCGAAGCGCTGCAGCTTCTGGCGCGCCACCAGGTGCGCCGGCTGCCGGTCGTCGAGGGTGGGAAGCTCGTCGGCATCGTGGCCCAGGCGGACGTCGCCCGGCACGGCGACGACGCGCGGACCGGCGAGGTCGTCGAGCAGATCTCCAAGAGCTAACGAGACGCACCTCTTCGGCTAACCGAGAAGGCCCCGCCACGCGGGGCCTTCTCGCGTCCCTACGGCTGCCCGAGTTCCAGACCCGCGTAGACCGCCTCCACGAAGGCCCGGTCACCGTAGATGCGCGCGGAGATCGCTCCGCCGAGGCACAGCGAGGCGTACGTGCCATCGGGGCTGATCTCGTCGGGCCCGCGGCCCGCCGGCTCAGGCTCCAGCTCGATCCAGCGGTCCTTCTGCACCCCGAGCGTGAGACGCGGACCGCCGCCCTCGCCGGACTCGTCGGAGAGCGCGATCGGAGGCAGTGCCTCGATCACGGGGAAGCCGTCCGAGGTCTCGGCGCCGCTCAGGCTTCGCGCGATCGCGTCCGCCTCTCCCGGGTCGAGAAGGGCGGCGAGCACTGTCCACGAACCGGCAGGAAACCCCACCTGGTCTGACCGCGGTTCGGCCGGGCCGTAGACGAAGGTCAGCTCGAAGCGGGGCGGGCGGTCATCGCGGTAGAGGTACGAGACGCTCGGCTCGACGCTCATCCCGGCGAGGTCGAGTTCGAGCGGGTAGCTCAGGACGATGCTCGTGCCGTCGGGGAAGGTGAGCGGCAGATAGTCCCGCTCGGCGTCGCGGTCCGTGTGCGGGACAAAGGCCGTCGCTCCGATCGGACCCGGCTTGAACGCCGTGAGCGTGTTGCCGTCGCCGGGCCAGGCGCCTGCGAAGAGGACGACCTCTCCGGCGGCGACGGGCTCGCCCGCGACCGGCCCCGGCGCGCGGGGGAGCTTCCGCCACTGGCCGGCGGCGAGGTCGAGGACGGCCGACTGGCCGCAGTGCCAGGCGAGCACAAAGCGTCCGACGAGCGCGCCCTCCGGAGAGCATTCGTAGAAGTCGAAGGGGAGGTCCGGGAGCGCTCGCCAGGTATCAGTCTCAGGGTCGTAGGCGCCCGCGTGGAGCTCGTAGTCCCAGGCGATCATCTCACCGCCTATCCAGACGATCGTCGACGCTTGCGGCGAGAGCGGATACGGTGCGATCACCCTCCAGGCGTCCTTCTCAGGGTCGTACGCGGCTCCGTGCGCGTGCTCCGTGCTTGAGTGGTTGTTGCCGTCCAGGAGGGCGCCGAAGACGATCATCTCCTCGCCGGTCCAGACAGCGCTCGCGAAGTTGAGCCCGAACGGGGCGTCTGAAAGCGCATGCCAGCTGTCTGTGGCAGGTTCATACGCGGCTCCATCAGCCGACTCTCCTGCGCGCGAGACATCGCCCCACACAAGCATCTCCCGGCCGGTCCATACGGCGGCGACTGGAATCCGCGGGCTGAGCGGCGACTCGGGGAGCAGCCGCCATTCGTCGGTGGCGGGCTTGTAGGCGGCGCCGTCTCCTCGCACGCGGTCGCTCCAGCCGCCCCAGACGAGCACCTCCTCGTCCGCCCAGACGGCTGCGGCCGATGAGCGCCCGGCCAGCGGCGGCGGCGACAACCTCCGCCACGTCGCCGTCGTCGGGTCGAACGCCGCCCCCGCCTCGCGGGGCGTGCCTTCCTGGCAGGTGTCGTCCCCGCCCCAGTAGAAGAGCTCGCGCCCCGTCCAGACGGAGACCGCGCACGCCGCCCGGTGCGGAGGAGCGGGCAGCTGCGACCATCCGGGCGCGAAGGAAGAGAAGTCCGCGGCAGGCGGCTGAGAGGTTTCTGCGACGTCCGCCGCCGGCTCGCTTCCACAGGCGACGACGAGTACGAGGAGCAGCGTGAGAGCGAACTTGCTCACTGCCCTCAGGTACGTCCGGGGCGGCGAGCGAGGTCCGAATTCGAAGGTGGGGGAGGTAGGATTCGAACCTACGAAGGCAGAGCCAACGGGTTTACAGCCCGTCCCCTTTGGCCGCTCGGGAACTCCCCCGCGGCTCGGGAAGTGTAGCGAGCCCCTTCGTATCACTCGTTCGAGGTAAGGCCCGCAAGGCGGGAGCGCCGATACGCGGAACGGCGTCATGAACCTCGACGAGCTGCTCGCACGCGTGATCGACGAAGGCGGGAGCGACCTCCACCTCAAGGTCGCCTCGCCCGCCATGGTCCGGGTCGACGGCGAGCTCAAGCCACTCGAGCAGCGCCTCCTCACGGAATCCGACCTCGAGACCGTGCTCGTCCTCGTGACCGAGCGAACGCCGGCCAAGCGCGAGCACTTCCTCGAGACGGGCGACCTGGACACCTCCTACCTCGCCGACGGGATCGGCCGCTTCCGGGTGAGCGTCTTCCGCCAGCGCGGCTCAATCTCCGCGGCCTTCCGCTTCGTCCCCAAGGAGATCCCGAGCTTCGAGAAGCTCGGACTTCCCCCCGGCGTGGCGAAGCTCGCCGAAGAGCATCGCGGCCTCGTGCTCGTCACCGGCGCGACCGGCTCGGGGAAGTCGACGACGCTCGCGGCGATGCTCAACTGGATCAACCGCAACCGGAAGTGCCACATCGTCACGGTCGAGGATCCCATCGAGTTCGTTCACGACGACTGGGGCTCGATCGTCAACCAGCGTGAGGTCGGCCTCGACACCGACTCCTTCCGGGAGGCGCTCCGGCGCGTGCTCCGGCAGGACCCCGACGTCATTCTCATCGGCGAGCTGCGGGACGAGGAGACGGCGCAGACCGCGCTCCAGGCGGCCGAATCGGGCCACCTCGTCTTCTCGACCCTGCACACGCTGGACGCCGCCGAGACTGTCGGCCGCCTCGTCGAGTTCTTTCCGGCGACGAAGCAGCTCATGGTCCGCCAGATCCTCGCGGGCGTCCTGCGCGGAGTCATCAGCCAGCGCCTGCTCCCGCGCTCGGACGGCGGGCGCGTCGCCGCCGTCGAGGTGCTCGTCAACACCGCTCGCATCGCCGACCTGATCCGTGAGCCCGAGAAGACCGACGGGATCACGGAGGCGATCGAAGAGGGTGGCTACCACGACATGCAGAGCTTCGCCAAGCACCTCGTCGAGCTCGTCGTCGACGACGTAGTCGACCTCGAGACGGCCGCCGCCGCTGCGACGAACCGCCACGACTTCGAGATCGCCGTCGAGCGGGCGCTGCGCCAGAAGCGTGTCGAAGAATCCACAGAGGCGGAGTCCGAAGAGACAGGTCCCGGGGTCAGACCCCAGGACGTGGCCGAAGTGGACGAGGAAACCCTCATGCCGGGCCTGCGGCTCGCCTCCTCCGACTAGATGAAGCGCCTCCTCTTCCTCCTCGCCGTGTTCGCGGCCACGGCGGCGCCCGCCACGGCCGCCGCTCAGGTCTTCCACGTCGTCTCGCCGGCTCCGGCAGCGACCCTTCCGAGCTACGAGGTCCCCAACGCGCCAGGCTCGATCGTCCTCCCCTTCGCTCTCTCGAACCCGC
>JBOHAJ010000168.1:0-10133 GCA_050697715.1 Gaiellaceae bacterium | reverse complement strand
ATGTCCGAAGGCGTCGTCTCGCGGACGATGCGCGCGGACAACTACGCCCTCTCCGAGGAGACGAAGCGGTTGCGCGACGAGGAGCAGGCGCGGCTCACTGACCACGCGTACGCCGAGGCGGTGCGGCTGCTCTCGAAACACCGGTGGTCACTCGACCGCATCGCGACCATGCTCCTCGAGCGAGAGACGCTCAACCGGCAGGAGCTGGACGAGCTTCTGGAGGACGTTACGGTGGAGTCGAACGCCTCCGACCGTGTCGGCTCCCCCAGGGCGGTCTCGGCGGCCGACTAGCATCAAGGCCGCTAGGATCGGGCGCGTGGAGGTGGGCGCCCTGCACCACGTCGCTTTCGCCGTCGAGGACCTCGAGGAGGCTCTGGAGACCTATCAGAGGCTCTTGGGCGCCGAGGTGGAGCTGCGCGACCGGCTCGAGGACCAGGGAGTCGAGGCCGTGTACCTCCGGCTCGGGGAGGGGCGCGTCGAGCTCGTGTCGCCGCTCGGTGAGGACACGCCCGTCGGCCGTTTCCTCGCCAAGCGCGGCCCTGGGATGCATCACGTCGGCTTCGCCGTGGAGGACGTGGCGACCGCGGCGGAGGAGCTCGCGGCCGGGGGCGCGAGCGTCATCGATCCGGAGCCGCGGCGCGGCCTGGGTGGGCACGAGGTCGTCTTCGTCCATCCGGACTCGCTCCACGGCGTCCTCGCGGAGGTGGTTGGTGTCGGCTAAGACGAATGAAAAGGTCCGAGTCGAGGTCGCGTTCGAGAGCGGACAGAACGTCGGCGTGCTCGTCCCCGCGGCCGCCGCCGACGCGCTCGCCGCGGCGCTTGCCGGCGAGGCCGCGACGTTCGAGCTCGAGACGGAGGACGGCACGTACGTCCTCGCGCTCAAGAAGATCGTCTACCTGAGGCGCTCGTCGCGCGAGACACAGATCGGCTTCGGCTCCTAGCTCACGGCCCGTTTCCCGAGGCAGGGCGCCGGAGACGCTAATCGAGTGAGTGCGGACACCGAGGAGCTCCGGCGGCTCGTCGAGCGCGCGCAGGGAGGTGACCGCGCGGCCCTCGAGGAGCTCTACCTCCTTCACCTCGACAGGATCTACAGCTACCTGCACCTGAGCCTCGGGAACCGGCACGACGCCGAGGACCTGACGAACCAAACCTTCGTGAAGATGATGGAGTCGATCGAGCGGTTTCAGTGGCGCAAGGTGCCGATCTCCGCGTGGCTCTTCCGCATCGCGCACAACCTCGCCGTGGACCACTTCCGCGCCCGTCGGCGCTGGCAGCCGGAGGAGGAGCCGCCGGAGCCGCCCGGTGCCGTGGCGCGCTCCGCCGAGGACCAGGCGCTGGCGGCGATCGGCCGGCGGAGCATGCTGGAGCTGATCGAGGGCCTCTCGCTCGACCAGCAGCAGGTACTGACGCTCAAGTTCGGCTTCGACTTCTCCAACCGGGAGGTGGCGACGATCCTGGGGAAGACCGAGGGCGCCATCAAGTCGCTCCAGCACCGGGCGCTCGCCTCGCTGCAGCGGCAACTGGCCCGCGCCGAAGCCGAGTAATGGCGCTCGAGATCGGAATTGTCGGTCTTCCCGGCTCCGGGAAGACGACGCTCTTCAACGCGCTCACCAGCGCCGGGGCGACCGTGCCCGGGAAGGAGCACGTGGGGGTGGCGACAGTCGCCGACGACCGCCTGGAGCAGTTGGCCGGGGCGGCGCACTCGAAGAAGATAACGCCGGCGACCGTCCAGGTCGTCGACGTCCCGGGCGCCGGGGCGCAGCTCTTCGGAGACCTGCGCCGGGTCGACGCCCTGCTCGCGGTGCTCGAGGGCTGGTCGACCACCCGCGATCCGGAGGACGATCTCGTGGCGTTGCGACTCGAGCTGCTCATCGCCGACCGCGATCACGTGGAGCGGCGGCTGGAGCGGGTGGCGAAGCAGGCGAAATCCGGCGACCCGAAGCTGAAGGCCGAAGCTCACGAGCTCGAGCGGATTCTCGCCCACCTCGAGGCGGAGCGTTCGCTTGCGGACTACGAGGGTGAGCTCCCGCCGGAGCTCGAGCCGCTCACGACAAAGCCGCTCGTCACGGTCGTCAACGGGCCGGCGGGCATCGACCTCAAGCTGGAGGGCGAGCTCGCGGAGCTCCCCGAGGAGGAGGCCGCCGCCTTTCGGGAGGGGCCGTCGGCGCTGGAGGAGGTCGTCCCGCGTCTCTTCGAGGCCGTCGATCTCGTCACCTTCTTCACTGCGAACGAGAACGAGGCGCGCGCCTGGACGCTCAGGCACGGGCGGACGGCACTCGACGCGGCGGCGACGGTGCACACGGACATGGCCCGCGGGTTCGTCCGCTGCGAGGTGATCCGCTGGGACGACCTCGTCGAGTGCGGCTCGCACGCGGAGGCGGCTCGCCGCGGCGTCCTGCGTCTGGAGGGGAAGGGCTACGCGGTCGCCGACGGCGACGTCCTGAGCATCCGCTTCAGTCCGCCGCGGTAGACGTTCCCCGCCGCCAGTCGGCCACCCGCGCCGACCGCAGGATGAGGATCGCGCTCACCGCGAGCACCCATCCGAGCCAGACGAAGATCGGAAAGAAGAAGATCGCGAACAACTGGGCCGCGGCGACGAGAAAGCCCGAGAGGGCGCTCCAGCGCGGCAGGAGCGCCGTCCGCAGCGCCACGATCGAGGCGGCCACCACGAGCAGCGCGGCGACCATCACAGAGCCGACCAGGAGCGCGTAGCCGGCGTTCGAGAACATGTTTGCCGTGGCTGGATCGAGCGGGAACTCCTCCTGCGTCGCGGCGGCTCCCGGGGCGACGAAGAGGGAGGCCGAGGCGAGGAGGAGCGTTGCGCTCGCGGTCCCGGCGCCGAAGCCCAGGGCCGTCCAGCGGGCTGGCTCGCCTTCCGCCCGGACGAGCGCGCCGCGCAGCATCCCCAGGAACCAGACGAACGCGAGCGCGGCCGCGACGAGGAGGAAGAAGACGAGGATCTCCCGGTCGCGGTTGGCCGCGTCCGCGTAGTAGGCGCGTACGTCGCCCGGCTCATCCCCGGCCCCGTCGCCGGCGATTCCGAAGGCGACGAGGAGGAGGACGACGTAGGCGATCCCGGAAAGGGGCGCCCAGCGCTGCCATGGGTCGGGACGCACGCTCTAATCCTGGGCAGCGGGCCGGACGGCGAAGGCCACGAGTCGAGTGCGGACCAGGCGGATAATGCCGGAGTGATCCTCCGGCTCGCCGAGGCCCCCAACGCCTACGAGCCGCTCGGGTCCGACGAGGACCTGGTGATCACCGAGCAGTACGTCCTCTTCCTCGGACGCGGACCTGACCCTGCGCTCAACTGCGCCCAGCGTCTGCGGCTCGCTCCCGGATCCGTTGCCACAACCGTTGACGAGATACGCGCCCTCGTCCGGAAGCGGGGCGGGCGCGGACTCACGTGGGAGGTCGGGACCCCGGCGACGCCGCCGGACCTCGCCGACCGCCTGCTCGCCCTCGGCATGGTTCCCGCGCGTGAGCCGGTCGCGGTCGCCATGGCGCTCCGCGAAGCGCCGTCTCCCGCGCCCGCGGGGGTGACCGTTTTCCGCGTCGAGACCGTCGACGCCTTCCGCACCTACGTGTCGATCACGCACGAGGTCTTCGGCATGCAGGACCTGCTCAGCGAGGAGCTCGAGCGCATCGACCGCGAGGGGGAGCACGATCTCGCGATGGCCGGGTTCGTCCGCTACCTGGCGCGGATCGACGGCGAGCCGGTCGGCGCGGCGAGCGCCACGTTCACGGAGTGGGGCGTGGTCCTGCACGCCGGCTGCACGAAGCTCGAGGCGCGCGGCCGCGGCGTCTATCGGGCTCTGGTCGCCGCTCGCTGGCGCGACGCGGTCCGTCGGGGCACGCCGGTGCTCGTCACGCGCGCCGGGTCGATGTCGCGTCCGATCCTCCGCCGCCTCGGCTTCCAGGAGCTTGCGGAGATACGCATCCTCCTCGACGAGTTCTAGGCCGAGGCGCTCCTCTGAAGGCAACAGGCGCCGAGCTCCTCGACGTCCTCGAGCACCGTGTAGACCTCCCACGGGTTGCCGGCGGGATCCGTCACCCAGACCTTGTCCTGGCGCGCGTAGCAACAGTCGGTGTTCCGCTCGTCGAACGCAGCCAGGCCGGACTTCCTGAGCCGCGCGGACGCGCTCTCGACCTCGGCCGTCGAGTCGACGCGGATCCCCAGATGGGAGAGGCCAGCCTCCGGCGCCTGCTGGAGCGCCAGAGCCACAGGCGGATCGTCCAGCTCGAACTTGGCGTAGCCGGGCTTTTCCTTCGCGGGTGCGATCCCGAAGAGCTCCCGGTAGAAGGCGACGGCCGCGTCGAGGTCGGCGACGTCGAGAGAGAGGTGGAAGGTCTTCATCTCAGGTCCTTTCATCGACAGGATTCGATATACGAGAGTAGCTTGCTATATTGATGTTTGTCAATGAAAGCGTTAGCGACCATTCCTGCTGCGTGCTGTGCCCCGGGAGCTCCGCCGCTTTCCCCGGAGACCCGCGACGATCTCGTCCGCCGCTTCAAGGCGCTCGCCGATCCGACACGGGTGGCGATTGTCAACCGCCTCGCCGGCGCCGGCGAGGTCTGTGTCTGCGTGTTCGTGGACGAGCTCGAGCTCTCGCAGCCCACCATCTCCCACCACCTGCGCGTCCTGCGGGAGGCCGGGCTGGTGGAAGCGCGCCGTCACGGCACCTGGGCGTACTACCGGCTCGTGCCGGAGGCGATCTCCGACCTGGCGGGCGCGCTCAGCTCTCCTGCGTGACCGGCCGGACCGCGGCCGCGGCGTCGAGCGCGTTCGCGTGGTGGAGGACGGCCGCCTCGGCGGTCCGCGCGGCGCGTGGCTCGTGGTGGACCGCGACCGCGTGAAGGAGCTCGGCGAGGACGCCGGACTCGAGCCCCGCGGCCCGTTCCTCGATCAGGCGCAGGCCGAGGTGGACATGGCCGAGCAGGCGGCCTTCGGGCGTCGGTAGAAAGAGGGGCCCCCGGTCGAGCTCCCGCGTGCGGCCGGCGTCGTGCAGGAGCGCGGCGGCGAGCAGGAGGTCGGCGCGCAGGCGCGGGTGAAGCTGCGTCGCCTCGCGGCAGAGGGTCGCCACCGCGACGGTATGCTCGAGCAGGCCGCCGGTGCAGGAGTGATGGCCGTCGGGAGTCGCCGGCAAGGTCCGGAGGCGCGCTCGGAACCGGTCGTCCGCGACGAAGCGGGCGACAAGCCCCGCGAGCCCGGCGTGGGCGATCTCGCCCGCGAGGAACTCGAAGAAGCCCTCCGCCTCCTCGACGTTGCGGCGAGGTTCCGGGACGAGGTCGGCCGGGTCCGCCTCGGTCGGCTCGAGCGAGCGCACGTCGAGCTGGAGGCGGTCGCGAAAGCGCTCGACGCGCCCGAGCACGCGGACGGCGTCCCCCTCCCGGAACCGCTTGTCGAGGAGCTCGACGTCGTTCCAGACGCGCGCCTCGATCCTCCCGCTCGAGTCCACGAGCTCGAGGGCGAGGTAGGGACTCCCCGAGCGGGTACGTAGGCGACGCTTGCGGGCGACCGCGTAGAGCCCTTCGACGACGCGGTCCTCGGCCAGCTCCGCGATGCTCACCGGTGGGAGTCTAGGCTCGGCGACGGATGGTAGCCTGGTGCCCCAATGGCCCTTGTGAAGCCGTTTCGCGCCCTGCGCTACGACGCGGGCACGGCGGGGCCCCTGGACGATCTCGTCACGCCTCCGCACGACGTGATCCCGGCCGAGCTGGAGGAGCGTCTGCGTGCCGCCAGCCCGTTCAACGCCGTCCGCCTGGTGCGGCCCGACGATCCCTTGGAAGCCGCGCGACTCCTCGCCGACTGGCGTGCCCGGGGCATCCTCGTCCGCGAGGAGCGCGCCGCCGTCTGGCTTCTGGAGGAGTCCTTTGCCGGGCCCGACGGCACGACCCGCACGAGGCGTGGGATCGTCGCGCGTGTTCGCCTTGCTCCCTACTCGGCGGGAATCGTTCTCCCGCACGAGGACACGTTCCCACGCCAGAAGGAACGGCGCCTCGAGCTGCTGCGCGCCGTTCGCACGAAGCTCTCGCCAATCCTCATGCTCCATGAGGGTCGCGGCCCCGAGCCGGCCGGCGAGCCGCGGCTCGAGGCCGAGCTCGACGGCGTTCACAGCCGGCTCTGGACGGTGGGCGATCCGGCCGAGGTCGAGCGCGTCCTCGCGCTCGTTCGTGGGCGGCTCCTCATCGCCGACGGCCACCACCGCTACGAGACCGCGCTTCGCTTTCACGAGGAGGAGGGGAGCGACGAGACCGCCTATGTGCTCGCCGTGCTCGTGAGCAAGGAGGACGAGGGACTGACGATCCTCCCGACGCACCGGCTTACGGCCGGCGCCCTCCCCGACCTGGACGGACGCTTCCGGCTGCTGGAGGTCGGCGAGCCGAGGACGGCGCTCGCCGCCCTCGCAGGCGTGCCGCGGGACAGGGGAGCGTTCGTTCTCCTGCGGCGAGACGGCGCGACGCTCTTCGAGACCGAGCAGCCCGCCTTCGACACGGCGCTCGTAGACGGCCTCGCGCTCGAGCGGGTCAGCTTCACCGCCAGCGTCGAGGAGGCCGAGCGTGCCGTGGCCGCCGGCACGGCGACCGCGGCGTTCCTTGTCCGCCCGCCCACGGTCGCGCAAGTGGAGGCGGTGGCGTTCGCGGGCGAGCGTATGCCGCCGAAGAGCACGTACTTCTTCCCCAAGCTGACGTGCGGGCTCCTCTTCTCGCCCTTCGACGAGTGACCGACTGGCTCGCCCTCTGCCGGGAGGCGAAGGACGCGGTGGCGGAGGTTCTCGCCTCGATGCCGACGCGCCTCGAGCGGGAGCCGCCCGTCGGCGTCGGTGAGGGCGGCGACGAGACGACGGCGATCGACGCCGCCGCGGAGCAGGCGGTTGTCGGGCGCCTCGAGGCGGCTGGCGTCGCCTGCACGCTCGTCTCCGAGGAGCTCGGCGAGCGTGTGTTCGGCGACGGGACGAGCCCGACCCGAGTCGTCCTCGACCCGATCGACGGGAGCCTGAACGCAAAGCGCGGCATCCCCTTCTTCTCGGTCTCGATCGCGGTTTCCTCCGGCCCGGCGATCCGCGACGTGGACCTCGGCTACGTCTACGACTTCGGGAGCGGCGAGGAGTGGACGGCGCTCCAGGGTGGGGGCGCTTTCCTCGACGAGCGCCCGCTCGACGGGCCGGGTCCGAAGGAGCGGATCGAGATCCTCGCGTTCGAGGCGACACGTACCGACCTCGTCGCCGAGCGGGTCGCCGCGATGGTGGGACTCGCCTACCGGACGCGGATCATGGGCTCGCTGGCGCTCTCGCTCTGCCACCTCGCTGCCGGTCGTGTGGACGCCGTCTGCTCGCTCAAGCCCGCACGGAGCGTGGACATCGCCGCCGCGCAGCTGCTCGTGCGGGAGCGGGGCCTGGCGATCGACCTGCCCGAGGCGCCGCCCTTCGAGGAGGCCCCGCTCGACGTCACCGCCCGCTCGCGCGTGGTCGCGGCGGCGAGCCCGGAGATCGTCGCCGAGCTCTACTCCCGTCTCAACGCTTCGCGTCGAGCCGGGAGATGAGGGTGCGCTCCACCAGCGGCCACTCGTCCTCGACGATCGAGTAAAAGGCCGAATCGCGGACCTCCTCGCCCCGCACGAGCATGTGCTTGCGGAAGATCCCCTCGAAGCGTGCGGGCAGGGCCTCCAGCGCCCCCCGCGCGCGTTCGTTTCGGGCATCCGTCTTGAACTCGACGCGCATGCATCCGAGCGTCTCGAAGGCGTGGCGGAGGAGGAGATACTTCGCCTCGACGTTGACGCCGGAGCCCCAGACGCGGCGCGCGTGCCAGGTGTGACCGATCTCGAGGCCGCGGTGCTCGGGGCGGAGAGTGAGGTAGCGGGAGCTTCCGACCGGCTCTCCGGACTCGCGGAGCAGGATCGCGTAGGGGGCCTCCGTCCCGGCCTCCCCGGCGGCGAGGGCGGCCTCGAGCCACCCGGCGAAGAGGTCAGGCTCGTGTGCGGGAGCAGTCGTCCACCGCCAGATCTCCGGGTCCGAGGCCGCCGCGAGGAGCCCCCGCTCGTGTGCGCGGGTGAGCGGTTCGAGAACGACGATGCGGCCTTCGAGCCGCTCGGTCAGGCGCTCCCACACGCGTTGGATTCTCCCCGCTCAGGCTCTGACGGTGAAGACCGGAGTGCCGATCCGAACACGCTCGAAGAGCCATTCCGCGTCGGCGATGCGCATGCGGATGCAGCCGTGCGAGGCCGAATAGCCGATCGAGGCCGCGTCCGGCGTGCCGTGAATCCCGACGAGCGGCTCGGACAATCCCATCCAGCGCGTGCCGAGCGGGTTGCCGGGGCCGGGCGGAACGGGGACGGCCCCGGCCGCCCAGTCAGAGTCGGGCGGGTACCACCAGGGATCGCGCTGCTTTGTGGCGAGGGTGAAGCGGCCGAGCGGTGTCGGATAGGCCGGCTGGCCCGTGGCGACGTCGAAGGCGCGGACGAACCGCATGCCTTTCCGAGTCATGCCGCGGTAGAGGAAGAGGCGGTTCGATTCGCCTCGGACGACGATGGCGAGCCGTGTCACCGAGCGTGCGACACGCGGATAGGTCGTCTGGACGAGCAGCTCGATCGGCTCGCGCTCGTTTGCGCGAAGCGCGGTTGTGATGCGTGACCGCGCCCAGCCCGTCAACAGGCGGCGCCCGCGCCGGGCGCTCATCGCCGAGGGACGAAGGCCACGGAGCACGACCCCCGCCGCCCGGGGCCGCCGGTCGAGAGCGCCGGCGAAGGCTCTCGCCCAGCGCCGGAGAACGGTGCCGTCGACATGTACCTCCAGCGGGAGGTTCGAGTCCTCCTGAGCGGCGAGCGCAGCGCGCACGGCCGCGACGACCCGAGCGCGCGCTCCGAGGGTGTGCGGAGAGAAGCGCCACGTGTTCCCGTTGTGGCGCAGCTGGACGGGCCGGCTGAAGAAGGTCTCGAGCGCGTTCCCGGCTGCGGCCGCCGTCAGCCCTGAGAGGTCGACGCCCCCGGCCGTGACTCCCTCGGCGACGACCGCGGGCGAGTCCGGCCGGTCTTCTCCCGCCCGCGCGCCCGCACCCACGGCGACGAGTGCCGCCGCGACGAGTCCGAGGCGGACCGCAACGCGCCGCGAGCGGCGGGCTCTTCGCAGCGGCGCAGGCGTGTCAAAGGAGGCGCGCAGGAGGCTCACCTTCGGCCCGTGACCCGGGCTTCCTGCCTGCCCGGGTCGAGACGCTTGACCGGCAATTCAGGCACCGCCGGCTGCCGACCGAGACGCGGCTCCGCTCGCCGCGCTCGGCCTTGCACGTACTACTCGGTACGAGCTGCGGCCGATCGCGACCACCGTCTTGGTCTCGGCCGCCCCCGACGGCACCCCAATTACCGATCAAACATCTACGCGGCGACGACGGCGACCGGGGTCCCGACGTCGACCCGCTCGAAGAGCCACTCCGCGTCGGCGATGCGCATGCGGATGCAGCCGTGCGAGGCCGAATAGCCGATCGAGGCCGCGTCCGGCGTGCCGTGGATGCCGACGGCGCCGACAGAGAGGCCCATCCAGCGCGTGCCGAGCGGGTTGCCGGGACCCGGTGGAACGGGCTCGGCGCCCTCGGCCCAGTCGGAGTCGGGCGGGTACCACCAGGGATCCCGTTGCTTGGTGACGATCTCGAAACGCCCGAGGGGCGTCGGGTACTCCGGCAGACCCACGGCCACCCCGAAGCGGCGGACGAGGCGCTCGCCGTCGTAGAGGGCGAGCGTGCGCGACTCGCGGCGGACGACGACGATTGCTCCAGCGTCGGCCACGTGAGGTCTGACGGTGCGGACTGGAAGCTCCACCTGACTGCGGCCCGCGCGCAAGGCGTCTCGCACGGCGGCCACCGCCCGCCCGACGAGCAGCTTTCGGCCGGCCCGGGGCCTCGTTACCACGGGGACGGCGCCGACCAGCCTCAGCTCGACGTCGCGGGCGGGCCGGTCGTGGCTGCGGGCGAGCTCCCTCAACATGTGGCCGAGAACGGCCCCGTCCACGACGATCTCGAAGCCGCGGGCGTCGAGGCCCGCGCCGAGCGTCTCCCGGGACATCGTGACGGTCGTGTCGCCCACTCGAAGCTCGAACGGCCCCGCGAGCCAGTCGCGGAGGCCGGCGCCTGCCGCGCCCTCGCCGGCC
>JBOHAJ010000167.1:0-3463 GCA_050697715.1 Gaiellaceae bacterium | reverse complement strand
GGCTGACCAGCACCCGCACCCCGCTGTCGGCCAGCGCGTAGCGGATGCGCTCCGCCGGATAGGCCGGAGGGCACAGTGCGCTCTAGCACGGGCCCGGAAGGCATCGTGCCGTCAGCGGCGTCAGGCGCCGACGCAGCCGGGCTCCGCCCGGCGGGAGTCGGCGGCGGCCAGAGTCCGCGGTCAGCAGCAGCCACAGCTTCCGCCGCAACAGCCGCCTGCGGACGTCCCGCCGAAGCTCGGCTGCTCGGCGGTGCCGTGAGCCGCGAACACGGAGAGCTGGCGCCGGGTCTTCGGGGAGCCGCAGTCCGGGCAATCCGGATCGGCGTCTTCGAGTCGCAGAAGCTCCTCGAAGTGGCTCTCGCAGGCCATGCACACGAACTCGTAGATCGGCATCGCCGAGGGAGTGTAGGCAGGTCCCCGGACGCACCGCAACGGGAGTGTGCTCGGCTCAGATGCGGCAGGCCGCGAGGCCGCGCTTCACCAGGTACTGCTGGTGGTACTCCTCGGCGCGCCAGAACTCCGCCGCTGGCGTGATCTCGGTCACGATCGGCCGGTCGTAGCCTTCCTGGGTCCGCTCGCGCGAGGCGAGCGCCGCGGCCTCCTGCTCGGGCGTGTGGAAGAAGATGACAGAGCGGTACTGGCTCCCGACGTCCGGCCCTTGCCGGTTGAGCGTCGTCGGGTCGTGCTCGGCCCAGAAGGTGTCGAGGAGCTGCTCGTAGGAGACCTCCTCGGGATCGAACTCGACCTGCGCGACCTCCGCGTGCCCGGTTCGGTTGGTGCAAACCTGCTCGTACGTGGGATTCGCAAGCGTGCCGCCTTCGTAGCCCACGGCCGTATCCACCACTCCCGGCACGTTCCTGAACGCCACCTCGACGCCCCAGAAGCACCCCGCTCCGAACGTTGCCTTCTCCGTCACTCCTCGCTCCTTTCCGGCTCGAGCTCGAGCGCGCACGAGTTGATGCAGTAGCGCAGGCCGGTCGGGTGCGGCCCGTCCGAGAAGACGTGACCCAGATGCCCGCCGCACGCCGCGCAGTGCACCTCCGTCCGCGGCATCAGAAGGCCCCAGTCGCGCTCCGTGTCGACGGCCCCGGCATCGGCCGGCTCGTAGAAGCTCGGCCAGCCCGTACCCGAATCGTACTTCGTCTCCGAGCGGAAGAGCTCCTCCCCGCAGCCGGCACAGCGGTAGACGCCCGGCTCCTTCGTCGCGTGGTACGCGCCCGTGAAAGCCCGCTCGGTGCCCTTCTCGCGGAGCACGCGGTACTGCTCGGGCGTGAGCTCGCGGCGCCACTCCTCTTCGGTCTTCTGCACTCTTTCGGCCATCGATAACAAGGGTACCGACCCGGACCATTACAACCGCGTTAAATCACGCCCCGAGGGTAGACTCGGACTGCCCGGTATCCGGAGAGGAACTGGAGCCCGTCATGGAATTCACGTCCGTAAGCGTCGTCGGCGCGGGTCGCGTCGGCTCCGCCTTGACCGCGCGCCTGGCCGGCCGGGTCCCCACGCGCACTACCGGACGCGAGCTCGAGGTCGGGGACGCCGACCTCGTCCTCCTCTGCGTCCCCGACCGGGCCATCGCTGAGGTCGCCGCAGCCGTCCCGACCGGACCGTGGGTCGCGCACACGAGCGGAGCGCACACGCTGGAGGAGCTCGACCCGCACCAGCGGCGCTTCAGCGTCCATCCGCTCCAGACCTTCACGCGGAGCCGCGGGCCGGAGCAGCTCGACGGCGCCTGGGCGGCGGTCAGCGGCGAGAGCGAGGAGGCGCTCGCTGCCGGCTTCAGGCTCGCCGAGCTCCTCGGACTGCGGCCGTTCGAGCTCGACGACCAGGAGCGGGCCTTGTACCACGCGGCCGCAGCCGTCGCCTCGAACTACCTCGTCACCATCCATTGGGCCGCCGCGGAGCTCTTCCGCGCCGCGGGAGCGCCGCCGGAGGCGCTCGAGCCGCTCATGCGCCGGACGGTCGAGAACGGCTTCGAGCTCACCGGGCCGATCGCCCGCGGGGACTGGGAGACGGTCGAGCGCCACCTGGTCGAGATCCGGGCCAGGCGGCCGCAGCTCGAGCCCATGTACCGCGCGCTCGCGGACGTCACCGCCACGGTGGCTGCGCTGTGAGGACGCACCGGACGATCGCCGAGCTGGAAGCGGCGCTCGAGCCGGTCCGGGTCGGGTCGGAAGTCGGGCTCGTCCCCACCATGGGGGCGCTGCACGGAGGCCACCGGGCGCTCGTCGAGCGTGCCCAGGACGAGTGCGACGTCGTCGTCGCCTCCATCTTCGTCAACCCGGCGCAGTTCGCCCCCTCCGAGGACCTCGAGCGCTACCCGCGGGACGAGGAGCACGACGCGCTGCTCGCTGAGGAGTGGAGCGTAGACTACCTCTTCGTCCCCCCGACGGAGGAGATGTACCCGCACGGGTTCCAGACCTGGGTCGAGGTCGGGGAGCTCGCGGACTTGCTCGAGGGCGCGGCTCGGCCTGGGCACTTCCGGGGCGTCGCCACCGTCTGCCTCAAGCTCTTCAACATCGTGCGGCCCCGGCGAGCCTACTTCGGGCAGAAGGACGCCCAGCAGGCGGCCGTCGTCGAGCAGATGGTGCGCGACCTCGCTCTGCCGCTCCAGATCCGCCTCGTTCCCACCGTCCGCGACGAGGACGGCCTCGCGGTCTCCTCCCGCAACGCGTACCTCACAGCCGAGGAACGAGAGGCGGCGCGCGCCCTCCCCCGAGCGCTCGCGGCCGGCCTCGAGGCCCACCGCCACGGAGGCCTCGCAGCCGGCGCCGCTCGCACGGTGCTCGCCGGCGAGCGGCGGCTGGATCCCGAGTACGTAGAGGTCGCGCGCCTCGACGGGCGCACGTACCTCCTGGCCGCCGTCCGCGCCGGTCGCGCCCGCCTCATCGACAACGTCGTCCTCGAAGGAGAGATCGCATGAGCCGTTACGGAGCCACCCCCGGCGGAACCGTCACCGTCCCGGAGCTCGCCGAGATGAAGCGAAGGGGCGAGCGCATCGTCATGGTCACTGCTTACGACTATCCGGGCGGGCGGCTCGCTGATGCCGCGGGGGTGGACGTCGTGCTCGTGGGCGACTCCGCCGCGATGACCGTTTTCGGGCACGACTCCACGGTGCCGGCGACCATGGACGAGATGATCGTCCTCACCCAGGCCGTCGCGCGTGCGGCGACGCGGCCTCTGGTCGTCGGGGACATGCCCTTCGGCTCCTTCCAGGTCTCCGACGAATCGGCGCTCGAGAATGCGATCCGCTTCGTGAAGGAGGCGGGCGCGGACGCCGTCAAGCTGGAGGGCGCGGGACCGATGCTGGCCCGCGTGCTCGCGCTCGTTGGCGCTGGAAGTCCCGTCATGGGCCACGTGGGCTTGACGCCGCAGTCCGCAGCGATGCTCGGCGGCTTCCGGGCGCAGGGACGCACCGCTGCGACAGCTCGGCAGCTGCTCGCGGACGCGCGCGCGCTCGAGC
>JBOHAJ010000166.1:0-8575 GCA_050697715.1 Gaiellaceae bacterium | reverse complement strand
CGGGAACTCGTTCTGCGCCAAGCCGACCGCGCCGACGTGAAGAGCGAAGAGGCCGGCGACGGTGGCGCCCACCAGCCGCGGGCGAGCGCGCGTCACAGTCGGGTCGAGGGCGAGAAAGAAAAGGGCGACCGTCGGCCCGAGCGGCGGGCCGGGCGGGTAGTCGAGCCCATTGAGGGCGGCGCTTGCCGCGGCCGTGACCGCGAACACCAAGAGGGGCGCGCGGCGTCGGACAAGGAGAGGGAGTGAGCCGAGCGCCGAGAGCACGACACCGAGCCCGTCGAGGTCGCGTGTGTCCGCATCTGGATCCCCGGTGCCGCCGGCCGCGAGCAGCCCGACTGAGAGGGCGAACACGGCCGCGGCGATGCCGGCGTCCACGAGAAGCTCCTTGCGGGGCACGCTTCGAGGGTATCGGCCTCTCGCGCGCGGCGAATCTCCCCTGAGAGGGATCAGCATCCCACCTTGGGGGGACGTCGAAGATCCTCCCGGAGGGACGCCGATGTTCCTCCCGAGGGGTGTCGTGCCGGAACGGCCGTGTTCGTAGCGTGGCGGCCATGACGAATCCACGCAGTCAGAACCACGCGTCCGCCTCTGGGCGCCTCGCTCGCCTCGCCGACCTCGCCTATCGCCGCCGCGGCCGGATGGTGCTGGCCCGGATCGCCGTTCTCGCCCTCGCCGTCGTGGTTGCGCCGCGCCTCGCGGGGGAGTTCTCCGCCGAGTTCGCGACGGCAGGCTCGGAGTCGCAGGCGGCCGCCGACCTCGTCGCCAAGCGCTTCACCGACACCTCGGGGGACACGATCGAGGTCGTCTGGCAGGCGGATGCCGGAGCCCGCGATCCGGCCGTTCTCGGGCGCGTCGAACGCTTCCTCGCGGAGGCGGAGCGTCTCGAGGGGATTGCCGCTGCCCAGCCGCCCCGGGTTTCGCGCGACGGCACGATCGCCCTCGCCCGCCTCGAGCTCGACCGTCCCGCGCTGGACATGCCGGCGGAGACGGGGAGCCGCTTGATCGAGCAGGCGGAGGCCGCGAGCGGCGACGGGCTTCGGATCGAGCTCGGCGGCGCGCCGATCCGGAACGCGCAGGAGGGCGGGAGCCCGGAGGTCGTCGGTCTGGTCGCCGCGGCGATCATCCTCCTGATCGCGTTTGGATCGGTCGTGGCCGTCGGTTTGCCGATCGCAATCGCGCTCTTCGGGCTGGGGCTATCCGTCCTGCTGATCGGCGTCCTGGCCGCGCTCATCGACGTCCCGGGCTTTGCGCCCGCGATCGCCGGCGTGGTCGGGATCGGCGTCGGGATCGACTACGCGCTGCTCGTCCTGACCCGCTTCCGCTCCGCACTCGCCTCGGACGGCGATCCCCGCAGGGCCGTTGTCGAGTCCGTCACCACGGCCGGGCGGAGCGTCCTCGTCGCCGGAACGACGGTCGTCATCTCGTTCCTCGGCCTGTTCCTGCTGGGCGTGTCCTTCCTCTATGGCGTTGCCGTCTCGGTCAGCCTCGCCGTCCTGATCGCCATGGCGGCCGCGGTCACGCTGCTGCCGGCGCTGCTGGGCTTCGCCGGCCACCGTGTCAACCGTCTCCGCATTCCCGGCCTCGGGCGAGTGACGGCCGCCGGCAGCGAAACGCTGGCCGGCCGCTGGAGCCACCTCATTCAGCGACGCGCGTGGCCGGCCGCGATCCTCGGCGGGGCCGCACTGATCGCGCTCGCCGCCCCGGCCTTCGGGCTGCGCTTCGGCTTCCCCGACGAAGGCAACGACCAGGTCGGAACGACCACCCGCGCTGCCTACGAGCTCGTCAGCACCGGGTTCGGCCCCGGCGCCAACGGGCCGCTCCTCCTCGCCGCCGACCTGCCGGCCGCCGGCGCGGACCAAGAACTTGCCGCGCTCGCCGACCGCCTCCGCTCCCAGCCCGGCGTCGCCTTCGTCAGCGAACCGAGGCTGAACGAAGACGGAGATGCCGCGCTCCTCACCGTCGTGCCCACGAGCTCGCCGCAGGATGCAGCAACCACCGACCTCGTACACCGGCTACGCGACGACGTTCTTCCGCAGATCGAGAGCGCGGGCGTGAGCGTCCACGTCGGTGGGCTGACCGCCTCCGTCGTCGACCAGAGCGACCTCGTCGGCGCGCGCTTACCGCTCCTGATCGGTGCGGTCGTGGGCCTCTCCTTCCTGTTCCTGCTCGCCGCCTTCCGCTCGCCGCTGATCGCGCTCAAGGCCGGCGTCATGAACCTGCTCGCGGTCGGCGCAGCCTACGGCGTGCTCGCGCTCGCAGCCGAGGGCGGCTGGTTCGGACAGCTGATCGGCATCGACGCCGACACGCCGGTGCCTCCCTTCATGCCCGTGATGATGTTCGCCGTCCTCTTCGGCCTCTCGATGGACTACGAGGTCTTCCTGCTCTCGCGCATGCGCGAGGAGTACCTCGGCCACGGCCAGGCGTCCCGCGCCGTCGCCGACGGGCTGGCGAAGACCGCGCGGGTGATCACGGCCGCCGCGGCGATCATGGTCGCCGTCTTCCTCGCCTTCGTCGTCAGCGACGAGATCTTCCTCAAGCTGCTCGGAGTCGGCATGGCGACGGCGATCCTCCTCGACGCGACCGTCGTTCGGATGGTGCTCGTGCCGGCGCTGATGCAGCTCATGGGCCGGGCGAACTGGTGGATTCCCGGCTGGCTCGACCGGTTCCTGCCGCGGCTCGGCGGTGACTTCGAGCGGGCGCCGGAGCCCGCACCTGCGGGGGAGAGGGGGTGAGAGAGATGTTGACCAACCTCTTGTCTGCGACGGTGCTCGCCGACCACGGAGACGGCTGGGGCCACGGGTGGTGGCCGCTCTGGCCGATCCTCTGGCTCGCGATCGCCGTCGCCGTCGTCTGGTTCCTGAGCCGTCGATGGCGGGCGCCTCGCAGCGGCGGTCTCGACCGCGCCCAGGAGATCCTGGCCGAGCGGTACGCCCGCGGCGAGATCGACAGCGAGGAGTACCGACAGCGCCTCGACGAGCTGCGCCCTTGAGCCGCCGTCCCGCTGTGCCGGGCATGTCCGAGGGGGACGATACGGTCCGCCGCCGTGCGTCTCATCGTCGCCCGCTGCGAGGTCCGCTACTCGGGCCGGCTGACGGCCGTCCTCCCCGAGTCGACGCGCCTCGTGATGCTGAAGTCCGACGGCTCGGTGCTCGTCCATGCGGACGCGGGCGGCTACAAGCCGCTCAACTGGATGACGCCGCCGACCGCGGTCGAGGAGCACGGGGAACCGCTCGAGCGCCTCGTCGTCCGCAAGCGCGCCGGGAAGAGCGAGGACCGGCTGGAGATTCACGTCCTCGAGGTGCTCAGCGACGTGTCGCACGAGATGGGGGAGGCCGCGGCGCTCGAGAAGGACGGCGTCGAGCGCCACCTCCAGGAGGAGCTGGCGGCGCGGCCTGGCGCGCTCGGAGAGGATGTCCGGCTCGTCCGGCGCGAGTGGCCGACGGACATCGGCCCGGTGGATCTCATGTGCCGCGACGACGAGGGCGAGTGGGTCGCCGTCGAGATCAAGCGCGTGGGCACGATCGAGGCGGTCGAGCAGCTCTGCCGCTACCTGGAGCGGATCCAGCTCGACCCGGCGACCGCGGGTTGCCGCGGCATCCTGGCCGCGGAGCGCTTCCGCCCCCAGGCGGTCACGCTCGCCGAGGCGCGGGGCATCCGCTGCGCCGAAGTCGATCTCGCGCTCCTGCGCGGAGAGCGCGAGCCCGAGCTCACGCTGTTCGCACCGTGACCCGACGCTGCGAGTGGGTGCCCGAGGGGGATCCCCTCTACGTCGCCTACCACGACGAGGAGTGGGGAGTGCCCTCGCGGGACGACCGTCATCTCTACGAGATGCTGACGCTCGAAGGCGCCCAGGCGGGGCTCTCGTGGGCCACGATCCTCCGCAAGCGGGAGGGCTACCGGCGCGCCTTCGCTTCCTTCGATGCCGAGGCGGTCGCCCGTTTCGGGCCGCGCGACGTGGAGCGCCTCCTGGCCGACCCCGGCATCGTCCGCAACCGCCTCAAGGTCGAGTCGGTCGTCGAGAACGCCCGCCGTGTGCTCGAGGTGCGGGAGGAACTCGGTAGCCTCGCCGCCTACTTCTGGAGCTTCGTGGACGGCGAGCCGCTCGTGGGCCGGTGGGGCACGCTCGGCGAGATCCCCGCGCAGACCGAGGAGTCGAAGGCGATGAGCCGCGACCTGAAGCGTCGTGGCTTCCGCTTCGTCGGCCCGACGGTCTGCTACGCGTTCATGCAGGCGGTCGGCCTGGTCAACGACCACGTCGTCGACTGCTTCCGCTTCCGCGAGTTGGTCAGCTGACCAAGGCGGGGTAGGCGTGTGCACTAGCCGAGACCGAGCTCGCCGACGAAGCTCCCGCCCCCGATCACGCGCTCCGCGCTGGTGCCGGCCCGTTCGCGCAGCTCCCGGTCGGAGGTGACGAGCCAGTACGGGCGGCCTTCCTCCGCGAGCTCCGCCGCCCGGCGGGCGATCCAGTCGTCCGCCGTCTCGGCGCCGGTACCGACAGCCCCGTCCGGCGCCGTCCCGTCGAAGACGAGGGTCGCCTCGACCCCCTGGTCGTCGGCCCAGACGCGGCAGCGCTCGACGAGCTCGCGCTCGGGAATGTTCGGCCAGCGCGAGCGGAGCACGTTGCGCGCGTCGACGAGCACCGTCGGCGCGCTCATGCGAAGGCAAGCACGGCGCTGAGCGGGTCGCCGCGGAGCTCGAGCTCGCGCCAGGAAGCGCCGGCGTCGCCGCTCGCCCAGAGGCCGCCGTCGGCGAAGCCGGCGAGCAGCAGGCCGTCTCGGACGGCGAGCGCGTACGGCATCGCGTCGAGCGGTTGCGTGAGCGGCTGCCACGGGCCCTCGGCCTCCCAGCGGTAGAGGACGGCCTCGGCTCGGCGGCGGCCGTGGGCGGCGTACGGTCCCGTGCTCGCCGAGGTCCACCAGCGGTCGGGATCGTCCGGGTCGACGGAGAGCGCCCAGGTGTAGTGGCGGTCGCGCCCGGCGTCCACCGCCCGCCACGTCGCCCCGCCGTCCGTGCTCCATGCGGCGCCCCCGCCGGCCGCCTCGTAGGCGCGGCCGGGCGCCTCCGGGTGCCAGGCGAGGCAATGGCAGTCGAGTTGGGCGCCAGGCCTGTGGTCGCTCCAGGTCGCGCCTCCGTCTTCGCTTCTCATCACGCCCCCCAGCTCGATCCCGGCGAGGAGGAGGGCCGCGTCGTGAGGGCTCGGCGCGATCCAGCGCACGTGCGAGGTCCACGGGCGCGGGGGGAAGCTCCAGGTGGGAGCCGAAGGGATCGACCGGAGCGCCTCCAGCTCCTCCCAGCTCTCGCCCTCGTCGCGGCTTCGGAAGAGCATGCTCGGCTCGCAGCCGGCGTAGACGGCGCCGTCGGCCGCGCTGACCGCGAGCGAGAAGACGTCCGGCTGAGGGAAGTCGAGGTGATCCCAGGTCGTGCCTCCGTCGGCACAGCGGAAGACGCCCTGCCCGCGCGAGCCCGCGTAGGCGGTCTCCCCGGAGCGGGCGAGGCACTGGGCCCCGCTCCCTGCCAGACCGAGGGAGACGGTGCAGCGATCGCCGTCGAGGACGAGTCGCGCGACGCCGTCGCTGGTGGCGGCGAGGAGGTTGATCACGTACGAGAGCTTACGCGGCCGGCTTGGCCGCTTCCCTCGCGCCCGGCGCCGTTTCCGGGGGTGCCCTCCAGGACCTCGCGGAGCTTATGGGCCAGCTCGTCGGACGTGAAGGGCTTCTGGAGAAACGCCACCTCGGCGTCCCGCACGCCGTGGTGCACGATGGCGTCATTCGTGTAGCCGGACATGTAGATCACCTTCGCGTCCGGTCGCAGCGAGCTCACGCGCTCAGCGAGATCGCGGCCGCTCATGTCGGGCATGACGAGGTCCGTGAGCAGCACCTGGATCGAGCCCTCGTGGCGCCCGCAGATCTCGAGCGCTTCCTCGCCGCCTCGGGCGGGTAGGACGGCGTAGCCCTGCAGGCGCAGGATCTCGCAGACGAGGTCCCGCACGACGTCTTCGTCTTCCACGAGCAGCACGGTCTCGGCGCCTCGCGGTGAGCCGTTTTCGCTCGGCGCCGGCCCGAGCTCGGTCGGCTCCTGGGTTACCGGCAGATACAGGGCGAAGGTCGTTCCTCCTCCTGGGGTGCTCTCGACCGTGATGTAGCCACCGCTCCCCTGGATGATCCCGTAGACGGTGGCGAGCCCGAGCCCGGTTCCCTTCCCCTGCTCCTTGGTCGTGAAGAACGGCTCGAAGACGTGTGCCTGCACCTTGTCGTCCATGCCGCATCCGGTATCGGTCACCGCGAGCTCGACGTACGTCCCGAGGTCGACGCCGTGCTGCCGGGCGGAGACCTCGTCGAGGTCGACGCTCGCAGTTGCGATCGTGAGCCTCCCGCCCCCGGGCATCGCGTCCCGTGCGTTGACGGCGAGATTGACGATGACCTGCTCGAGCTGACCCCGATCGGCCCTGACGTGCCCAAGTTCCTCGGCCGGCGAGGTGACGAGCTCGATGTGCTCGCCGATCAGCCGGCGAAGCATCTTCTCCGTGTCGGCCACGACGGCGTTGAGGTCGAGAGCCGTCGGCTGCACGATCTGCTTGCGGCTGAAGGCCAGGAGCTGGCTAGTGAGCGAGGCCGCGCGCTCGGCGGCGCGCTTGATCTCCTCGACGCGCTTGCGCGAGACGTCGTCGCTCTCGAGCTCTGCGAGCAGGAGCTCGCTGTAGCCTCCGATCGCGGTGAGGAGGTTGTTGAAGTCGTGGGCGACTCCCCCGGCCAGCGTTCCGACGGCTTCCATCTTCTGCGACTGGCGCAGCTGCTCTTCGAGGCTCCGGCGCTCCGTGACGTCCCTGACGAACGCGTTGAAGCGATAGCCCCTTCCCGCGAGAACGGGCCAGATCTTGAGCTCGATCGGGAACTCTCGGCCGTCGCGGTGCAAGGCCGTGAGCTCGAGCGGCTTCTCGAGCACGGTCGCCTCGCCCGTGGCGAGAAAGTGCGCAATGCCCTCTTTGAGCGCGTCCCGGTACTCGGGCGTGATGATTGTCTGGGCCAGGGGCAGGCCGATAACCTCGTCCCGGCTCCAGCCGAACGTGTGCTCGGCCCGACGGTTCCAGTCGGTGATCGCTCCGTGCCTGTCCATGGCGACGAAGGCGTCGTTCGCCGTTTCGATGATCGAACGGTGGTGCTCCGCGCTCTGCCGCAACGCGGCCTCCGCTCGTGCGCGTTCGACGACCCGACCTAGCTGGGTGCCGATGTGCCCCACGACTGCCAGCAGCTGCAGGTCGGGCTCCACTGCCTCGGTCCAGAAGAACTCGAGGACAGCCGCGACCTCGGTTCCTGTGAGCACCGGGAACGCGAAACCGGCTCTGAGTCCTGCTTCCTCGGCCCATCTTGCTCTCGGGAAGTTCTGATCCTTGCTCACATCCGTGAGCCAGAGCGGTTTTCCGCTCGCGAGGACTCGACCCGGTAGCCCCACCCCCGGGACGAAGCGAATGGCCTCGCTCACCACGCGAAAGGCGTCGAACGCGTCGGCGTCACCGAGATGCCAGATGGACGTCGGCACCAGGTCCTCCGTGTCTTCCGCGGGGAGATACACGTGCCCCACCGGCCACCCGGTGTGAGCGCACACCCGGTCGAGACAGGCCTGGAGGGCCTCCTCGACGGTCGAGGACCCGTTGGCGGTCTCGGCGATGTCCTGGAGGAGCTCGAGGAGCGCGGTCTTCTGCTGGAGCGCTTCCTCCGCCCGCTTGCGCTCGGTGATGTCTCGTGCGATCGCCGACGCGCCGGTGATCTCCCCCGAGGCGTCGTGGATCGGCGAGGTCGTGAGAGAGACGTCGACCTTGGTCCCGTCCTTTCTCGTCCGCACGGTCTCATGGTGCGAGGTTCTCTCGCCGTTCCGAATCTCTGCGAGGAGCTCCGCAGGCTCGTCGGGCCGATCAGACGGAGCCAGGATCGAGATGGGGCGTCCCAGCGCCTCTTCGGCGGAGTAGCCGTACAACTCCTCGGCGCCGCGGTTCCAGCTCTCGATGTTTCCGTCGAGCGTAGCGCTCATGATCGCGTCGTCCGAGAACTCGACGATGGCGGCCAGCCTGGCGCGCTCCTCCTCGGCCGCCTTCTGCTCCGTGATGTCGAAGAGGGCGCTGTCGAGGACGCGCGTGCCGTCGGGCTGCGGGATGCCGAGGCCGCGCTCGAGCACCCAGCGGACGTTGCCGTCGCGGTGAACGATGCGGTACTCGAGCGCGTAAGCCGTCCCTCCGCGCGCGGCGTCCTCGAACGCCTCCTGGACCGCCGGGAAGTCGTTCGGGTGGACGAGGCTGCTGAACGAGCGGGGGTGCTCCGGCTCGAGGAACTCCTCCGCCGGATAGCCCGAGAGCTCCTCGATGGCGTCGCTGATGAATTCGAACTGCCACCGGCCCTCCAGGAGGAGTGCACGAAAGATGACGCCGGGGACGTTGGAGACGAGAGTCCGGAATCTCTCCTCGCTCACCCGCACCGCCTCGTAGAGCCGCGCGCTCTCGAGGGCGAGCGAGGCGAGATGGCCGAAGCGGGAGAGGAGCTGGATCTCCTCCTCCCCGAACGTCCTCCCCTGCTCCACGTACGCG
>JBOHAJ010000165.1:0-3278 GCA_050697715.1 Gaiellaceae bacterium | reverse complement strand
TCCAGCAGCTGCGGGATCGCGCTCATCACCTTGGCGAAGTTCTCGGGCCCGCGGAAGGCGTCGTTCCGCGTCGGCTCGTCCGAGTCGAGGGAGATCTGTAGGGCGGCGGGAACGTCGGCGAGCGGCTCCAAGCGCCCGAGGAGCCTGTCCGTGAAGAGCGTCCCGTTCGTTAGGGCGACCACCGGGAGGACTCCGCCGATCTCGACCATCATCTCGGCGAAGTCGGGAAGCATGAAGACCTCGCCGCCCGTGATTCCGATCGAGCCAAACCCGAGCTCCCTCGCCTCGCGCGCCGCCCTCGTCATCGTCTCGCGGGAGAGGGCCCGGCGGTCCGCGATCCCTGAATGGGACTCGGTCAGGCAGTACACGCAGGCGAGGTTGCAGTGGTAGGTGGCGTAGAGCCACAGGCGCTCGCCCATGCGCCCCTCGGTGACGGCGGTCTCGAGCTCGGCTCTCATGCCGGCGGTGGGATGTCGAGAGCTGTGCAGTACTGGTTCAGCATCGTGATCGTTCCCGCGAGCACCGTCAGCTCGATCAGCTGGTCGTGGCGCACGTGCTCCAGCGTGCGTGCCACGAGCTCGTCCGTCGCCCCGCCGGGCTCGAGCGTCACCTGATCGACCCAGGCCACGATCGCCCGCTCCCGGGCAGGCAGCGAATCGAGCGGAGCGGCAGCGCAGAGCGCCTCCACGTGCTCGGGCGGGAGGCCGGCGTCGAGGGCCGCCGGTCGGTGGGCGGCCAGGCAGTAGCGGCAGCCGTTCAGGTGCGAGACGCGCACGATCACGAGCTCCTTGGCGGCGAGGTCGAGCGAGCTCTCGCCCATGATCGCGGCGAGGAAGGGCATGAGCGTCTCCATGACGTCGGGGGCGCTCGCCAGCGAGCGCGTGAGCGCCGACGCGCTTCCGTCCTCGCGGTACCAGAGTCGCGCGAGCACCGGCGCTTCCTCGCTCGCGAGCAGTGGGACGCGGCTAGTTGTTCTTGGCTCCCTCACCGATCCAGCGGGCGATCAGCTCACGCTCCTCCTCCGTAAGGAGGCCTGTGAGCGACGGGTCGGGCGGATGCGTGAGCACGTACGAGAGCTCAGGACGGCCCGGCAGGACGCGCTCGAACGCCGGACGCGTGCGCGCGGCCACGCGCACGAGCTGCTCGTACGAGCGTCCCCGCCGGAGGTCGAGGTAGGGGTAGCTGACGGGGTGGCAGGCGGTGCACTTGCGGTCGAACACCGGCTGCACGTCCTCGCTGAAGGAGACGCCCGGGCCGCCTCCGCAGCCGGCAGCCACCAGCGCGGCCGCCAGCACCGCTACCGCTCGACCGTGAGGAACGCGCTGACGTTGCACGCCTCGTCGACCGCCATGAAGATCCACGGGCCCTTGAGCTCGCGCTCGATTGTCGCGCTCCACGTCCCGGGCGCGTTGCCCGCGCTGTGCAGCTCGAATACGAGCCCGGCCTCGGGATTGACCGCGAGCGTGTAGTTGCCGTCGAGGTCGCTCCCCTCGACGGTCATGGAGAGCTCTGTCCCGTCGACCCCCGGACTCGAGATGGCCGGGTTCTCGATGACCCGATCGGGAAGGCCGAAGCGCACTTCCTGCCGCTCGCCGTCTTCGAGGGCGACGATGCGGGAGACGTAGATCGTCTCCGGCCCGTACGCCTTCAGCAAGTACTGGCCGGTGGGCGCATTCGCGAGGGTGAAGCGCCCCTCGGCGTCGGTCACGGCGACGCGATAGTGCTCCTCGCCGCCCTCCTGCCCCCCGCCCGCGAGGAGCATGGTTAGGAGCGCGCCCTCGATCGGCTCGTAGCGCTGGTCGACGACCGTGCCCACGATGGTGGCGCTTCCCTCGGTCTCGGTGGCGGCGGTGACGTCGAGATCGCCTGGCGGCGTCCCCGGCGTCGGCACCTGCGGCCCGCCGGTTCGCCCGTCCGGGCCCTTGGCCCCCTGGAGGATCCAGCGCCGGATGAGATCCATGTCCTCGGGGTCGATCGGTGGCGCTCGCGGCGGCATGCGCGTGCCGATCGCCGGGATGTCGGCGACCGGCGCAGCCCCGCCGACCTTGAGGTACAGAAAGCTCCGCTCGGGATCGCCCGCGACGACGCGATAGAGCGTCGGATCCTCGAGGGCGCGAATGCCGACGAGCTGGTCGTACGAGTTGCCTTCGGTGAGGTCGAGCGAAGGATTTACGCCCGGGTGGCAGGCCGTGCACCCGTATTCTTCGAAGACCGCCTGCACCTCTCCGTACTCGACGGGCGCTCCTGCCTCCTCTCCGCCGCCCCCGCCGCAGCCCATGACGGCGACCGAGAGCGTGACGAAGGAGAGCAGTCCTACGAGCCGCGCCACCGGACAGCCTCGATCAGGTCGGTGTAGCCGGACTCGTCACCGTCCACCCAACGGTTGACGTTCTCGAGGAGCATGGCCTCGCAGAGTGCGGGGTCGGTGGCGTCCATTCGCAGGAGCAGCGCGCGGAAAGCCTCGTGGCCGGCCCTTCCCGAGTCAAGTGCGGTGAAGTTGCAGTGGTGGAAGGGTGAAGAAGTCCAGACGATCTCGAGGTCGCCGTCGCCTCCCTCTGCCCGCAGGGCCTTCAGCGTCCAGTTCGACAGGACGCACGCATCGAGGTCGCCAGCGCGCAGCCGCTCGACCTGGACGAGCTCCGCCCGCCCGGTGTCGCCGTGCTTGCCGAGGTCGCGGTCGAGGCGCTCGGCCTGGAGATCGGTCTCCGGGTCGAGCCCCTCCCGCCGAAGCGCGAAGGCGGGAAGGATCCACGCTTGCGGCGAGTCCGAATCGCCGAAGCCCACCCGCTTCCCCCTCAGGCCTTCGAGGCCCGAGACGGAGCCGGCGGGCACCAGGAGATGGCTCGTCCAGTTGAGATCGGTGTCGCGCATGGCGAGCGCGCTGCACGCGCCTCCCACGCGCTCCCGCACCTGGACGTAGGCGAGATTCGTATTCCAGGCAACGTCGATCTGGCCCGAGAGGAGCGCGTCGACCTGCGCCTCGTACGTCGAGTAGAGCACGTAGTCGAGCGGGAACCCACCCCCGGCGAACCAGCGGCGAAAGTCCTCCCAGATCGTGACGACGCGCGGGTGGTAGGCGACTGCGCCGACTCGGTAGCTCATGGTACGGGGAGGCCTGTGAGCGCCTTCCCGATCCAGCTGCGAAGCACGGCGTTCGTGGGCGCCATCACGGCTCCCGCCCGTGCGTCGCGCAGGTGGCGCTCGATCGGCAGCGCGGGGGTATAGCCCTGGCCCCCGCAGACCTCGAGCGCGCGCTCGGTCACCTGGGCAGCTGCTTC
>JBOHAJ010000164.1:0-10796 GCA_050697715.1 Gaiellaceae bacterium | reverse complement strand
CGTCGCCGGAGCCAAGCTCCTCGGCGGGGCCGGTCGCTTCCCAGCGCACGGACATGTCGAGCGTGGCCGGCGTACTGTTCGCGCCGGCGAAGACGAAGCTGTCGATCTGCGGAATCCCCCGCAGGTGCAGCCGCGCGCGACGGCCTCTGCGACCCATGGTGAACGCCTCGCGGGGAAGCGACGACGTCCAGAAGAGGCCGTTAGGAGGAATCCCCCCGTTGATGTCGTGAATCTGCGGCGAGCCCGGACCGGACTCGAACAGATCCACTCATATCATCGCGAACGCGCCGCGCTCGTGCGACCCGTCCGCGGTGACGTACTCCCCCTCCGAGACCCGAAGATCCACCTCGAGCCCGCGCTCTTGTCCGTCGCTGCCCCTGACCGTGCCGGTCAGGTAGGCCTGCGCGGTCATGCCCTCGAAGTCGGTGATCGTCGTCGGCTCGATCTCGAGCCCCTGGAGCTGCAAACCGCTGAAGGGCAGCGTGACGGTCGAAGGGCCGGGCAGGAAGATGTGGATCAGGTCGTAGGGCGGTGGCAGGCCGACCGGCAGCCCGCCTGGAATCGGCTCCGGCGACGGCACCACCTTTCGTTTGCCCCGTGACTGTGCGGGCGCTTGCTCGGCGAGCGGCCCGGCCAGCCCGGCAGCCGCGAGCGCCCCGGCAGTCCCGAGGATGAATCCGCGCCGATCCACCGCCGGCGCGGCATCCTCAACAAGAAGATCTGACACGCGTACCTCCTTCCCCTCAAGAGCGTGCGATCCGACCGCGGCAGGTTATGAGACATCTGGTACGAAATCAAGGCCCGTCCTGGCCACAGGTCGCCGAGCTGGCAGTCCAGGGCAGGCGTAGCTCGGAAGAGCCGAAACCGATGACCACGCGCTTCCGAATGCACTGGTCAACCAACGACTGAGCATCGAGGATCTCCTCTCTGGTCTTGCGCCCCTTTCGTTCGACCCGCCGGCAGGCGCGCCGGATTCGTACCTGGCGTACTACTTGCCCGGAGCGCGTCGTTCAGCCTCTGTCTTCACAGCAGCGAGCGAGTTGCGAACCGCCGCCTCCCAGCGGGGGCCGACGCGTTCGCCCCACCAGCGCCCGAGCGCCCAGAGGTCGGTGCCGAGCTCACCGGCGTACTCGAGCGCCGTCCCAGCGTCGGCGTCGCTCAAGACGAATCGTTCGACCACGTGCGGCACGGGACCGCGCACGAGTCGGAAGTGAATGGTGGTCGGCGGCTCGAAGCGGACGGTTTCGACCGTCGTCGCGACGAGGCCACCGACATTCGTGAAGTGGGCGGCGAGAACCATGTCGCTTCCCCGGTCCAAGACCTGGAGCTTTCGTTCGAGGGCGCGTGGGGTCCTGCTCAAGTAGGGCGTCGCGATGACCTCGAAGACGATCTCGCGAGGCGCGTCGATGTGGACGGTGAAGGGTCCGAGCGGACGGAGGCTCCTGCCGACACCGAGGTCGAGCGTCAGAGCTCCCCGGACGAGCAGCCCGTAGAGTCCCGCCGCCGTCCCGGCGAGCGCCCCCGCGACCCCCAGCCTGCTGCTCTTCATCGTCCCGAGATGCTTCGCCTGGCCCGCCGCCGCGGGGCCGGCCGGGCGACCCCGCCCCCGCTCATCTACGCCGCTCCGCAGCTGGGCGCCGCGGTCGGCATGAACTTGGAGTCGATTCCCTGGCTCACCTGACCCCAGGGGGCCTCGAAGTCACGGACTGCCGTGTGCACGAACCAGACGCCCTTGGCGCCCGGCTTCCCGCCGTGCGTGTCGGCTTCCAGGTCGTGGAAGTGCGTGAAGCCGGGCCCGAACTCGGCCTCCACGCGCGCTTGATCCTTCCTGCAGAAGCGGCCGGGCACGCCGAGCGCCACCCAGTTGAGGTTCTTCGCCCGCTCGAGATCCAGGTTGTCGAAGTGGAGCGCGAGCAAGTAGCCGCTCGGGAGCATGTACGCGCGGTGGTCGCTCATCGACGTGAGCTCCACCGGCTCGAACAAGCTCGTGAGTTGCTGCCAGTACTGGGCCTCCTGGCGAAGCTCGGCCGAACCCGCCGACGCGCTACCTTGGTCGCCGCTCGATGCTGCCTGCTCGTCGGATCCTCCGCAGCCGGCTGCCGCGAGGCCGACGAGGACAAGGGCCACGAGTCCCCCTAGAGGGACGAGACTGACGGGCTTGGGGGCAAGAACCATTCCCACCTCCTCGGAGTGGATTGCCTGCCTCCTGTTCGATGATCGGAGGAGCGCTTTCGCCGCACCGCGGCTCTCGGTGCTGGCGCGCACCGCATCCTCGAAGCTCAGCCGTTGGGCCCGCCGCCCGGTCCCATGCCGGTAAGCGAGCGAATCACCTGGAGGCGCGCGCGGTGTACCCGGCTTTTCGCCGCCGAGACCGAGATGTCGAGGACGGCCGCCACGTCCTCGTACGACCAGCCCTCGAGATCGCGCAGGACGAGCGGTGCCCGCGAGTCGAACGGGAGCGCGCGCAGCTCGGCGAGGAGCCGGGCGACTTCTTCGCGCTGGCCGGCCGCCACGTCCGCCGGGAGCGGGCGCCCGGCCGTCGACTCGGGGCTGACGCGCGTCTCGAGATCGGGGGCGTGCTCCAGCGGCTGCGTCTCCGGCCGGCGGCGTCGGTTTCGCTGCAGGGCCTCGTTCACGGCGATGCGGTACAGCCAGGTGAACGGTGCCGCGTCGCCGCGGAAGCGGTCGAGGTGCCGCCACGCCTGCACGAACGTGTCCTGGGCCGCCTCCTCGACATCGCGCTCGTCGTCGAGGAGGCGCGCGAGCACCCCGCGGACGCGACGCTCGAAGACGCGCACGAACTCGGCGAAGGCCTCCAGGTCGCCCTCCTGCGCCCGCCGAAGGAGCGCGGCTTCCGAATCCTGCATCGCGAGGACGCTAGCAGGCGCCGTTTCGCTAGCCTGCGACCGTCCCGGCGACCGACGCATCCAAGAGTTCGTGAGCATCCTCCTCTTCGCCATCAACGGGTCGCACGGCGAGACGGCCCGCTCCATGTCGGCGTACGCGGAGGGGGAGCTCACCGGCTACCGCCGCTGGCGCGTCGCCCGTCATCTGGCACGCTGCGAGAAGTGTCAGGCCCTCTACCGCTCGTTCCTCGCGACGCTCGAGTCCCTCCGCGGGCTCAGTCGCGACGAGCCGCCCGCCGACCCCGGCTTCGCCGCTCGCGTTCTGCAGCGGCTACGCGACGAGGGCCGCGACGACGCAGGCTGAGGCACCGCGTCGTCGTCGCGGCCTCAGCGGATTAATCGGCCGCGACAGCGGCAAGCGCCGCTTTAGCGCGCATCGGAGCGATCACGCGCAGCTTCACCTGAACCCCAACGGAGCCGACGACGGGACCGGCGTCGTGGAGGCGGATGGGTTCCCGCCAGGTGACCGAGAGAGCCTCTGCGTGTCTCAGGACGACGCCCGCGGGTGCCGGGCCGACGTGTGCCGCCGGGATCGCAGGGGCTGGCCGACACCGCGCCCGGAGCGCGGGATGCTGCGCACGCAGCACAAGCGCGATCTTCCCGTCCGTCGTGTCCTCCAGGGAGGCGTAGGCCCGATCACTCGCTCCGGCAAGGTCGCGGCGCACTGAACGTTGACAGGGGGTGCGCGGAGGCTCCTCCGCTCCTCGGAGAGCTGGACCGAGAGCGCGCCCTGCGGTCCAGCGCCGATCCGTGTGAGGGCGTTGAAGATCCGCCCATGCTCGACGTAGCGGACGACGTGCCGCACCCTCCAGCGCCAGCGGGCGCGGTAGGAATACGCGCCCGCGCTCTCGAGATCCGCTCCCGCCGTCGCCGAGAGCCGTCCGGAGACGCGTGCATCGACGAGGAAGCAGCAGCGCTCAGTCGCGGCGGCGCTTGCCGCGGTGAGCATCCCGGCCATCACCCCCACGAGGACGGCTAGTCGCATCATCGCCCACCGGTCAGCCCTGCAGGTTCGGTTGCGCCGCGCCGATCGGTGACATCCGCCCCCGGGCCGATCGTGGGCAGGCGCGCGCCGACGGAACGGGCGGCGAAGAACGCCAGCAGCAGTTGATAGGCGTCCTCGAGGAGCACCCACCAGCGAAGCTCCTGCGAGAGGTAGGCGCCGAAGCAGCCGCAGTTCTCCACGCTGAGCCCGCGCGCGAACGCCTGAGCGGCGAGAGCCGACCAGACGACCGCGACGACGAGGCCGACGCGACCGGGCACTCGGACGGCCTGTCGCGGGAGCACGCGGGAGCCGAGGAGCCCCACGGCGGCAAACAACTCGGCCCCGGGCAAGCCATACACCGCAGCCGGGAGCAGTCCGCCAACTTCGTACGATGCTAAGGCGTCCCGAAACGCGTCGAGGCTGGCCAACTGGCCGGCCGCCATCGCCGCCAGCAAAAGCCCATAGAGCAGAGCGGCGAGCGTCGGACGCAGGGAAGGAAGCGCGGTCGCTCTCACGTCGACTTCCCAGCCGCCTCGGCAAGGCCGGCGGCGATCTACTTGAGACGAGGAGTTCCCGCCACACCCTCCTCGGACTCGTAGACGCGACAGGCGAGCGCGTAGTCGGAGCGCCGCTCGGCACCGGGCTCAACGTCGCGACCGGCGATACGCACCGTCGGTGAACCAAAGAAGCGCCGGCGGACGGCCTCGTCGAGATTGTTCACGGCGGTCGCGCAGACCTGCGTGCTGATGCCTGTGGTACGTGCGGCCTCATCGATCGCAGCGGCCGCTTCCCGCCAGTGGGGACAGCCGTCGAAGTAGAGAAGCTCGACCATGACCGGCGCGTTCTGTCTCGCGCCATTCGATTCACCTCTTCATCCCGGCGAAGAAGACGCAGTGGAAGGCAATCGCCTCCCTACGGAACCTGTGTGGCGAGCTCGAGCCCGCGCTCGAACCCCGCCCGGTCCGTGGCGCCGACGACGCGAGCGGCGATCCGGTGGCGGCTGTCGAGGAAGAGCGTCGTCGGGAGGCCGAAGAGCCCCAGTGCCGCCGTCTGCGTCCCGGAGGAGTCGAAGATGCTCGGGTGCCTCCATCCCCAGCGCTCGTAGAAGGCGCGTGCCCCGCCGACGGAGTCTTGGAAGTCGACTCCGAGCACGATAGCCTCGGCGTGGTCTGCGGCGAACTCCCGTAGGTCTTCCGCTTCTTCGATGCATCCCGGGCACCAAGAGGCCCAGACGTTAACCACCACCGCCTTGCCGCGGAAGTCGCCGAGGCGGACGTCCTTGCCCGTGATCGGGTCCGTGCCGACGAGCTCGGGAGCGGGCTCGGGGGTGACCGCCACCGGCTCGGCGGCCGAGCCGCCAGAGGACCCCGATCCTGCGCTCCCCCGGAGCCCTCCGTCATCAGCGAGGAGGACAAGGGCGGCGAAGGCCACCGCGCCGACCAGAACGGGAATGCCGATAATCAGCCCGGCTCGTACCAGCCGGGCACGGTTCCGCAAGCGTCCCTCGCCGCGCACAGGAGGTTGGATGCGCCGACTCGCTCATCCGTCGCTTCGAGGCGCAAGGGCGGCCGCCGAGCGACGATCACGGCGTATCCCAGGATGCCGCGCACGAGACTCTCACGGGCAGCTTCGAGTAGCTCGAATCCTCGGTTTACAAGCGCGGGATCCTCGCCTTGCACGAGCGCCAGTCGGGCGACGCGGAGTCGGCCGTCGACACGAGCGAGGAGCTCGGCGAGCGCCTCGTCGTGGCGCTCCACGACGTCGACCACAAGTCCCGCGCCGCGCACGAGCGCGAGGAGCTCCTCAAGCGGCCGAGCATCGGCGAGACAGGCGATCCACCCGTCGAGCGTCCGGAGGGCCGGGGGCAGCCGCCCGCGATCGGCGGTGACGTCGGAGAGCGCCAGCCGTCCACCGGGCTTCAACACCCTTGCGAGCTCGGCTGCCGCCGCGGCCTTGTTCGGTAGCGTGCAGAAGGAGCACTCACAAAGGACGCCGTCGACGCTCGCGGCTTCGAGAGGAAGCGCTTCCGCGTCGCCGACGAGGAAGCGGACCGAGTCGGCGAGACCGGCATCCTCCGCCGCACGCCGAGCCGCGTCGATGGACTCGGCCGAGAGATCGATTCCGACGACCCGGCAGCCCATCTCCCGTGCGAGCTGGAAGGCACTCTCGCCGGGCCCGCAGGCGACATCGGCGACCGTGCAGGAGGCGTCCACGGCGAGCGCCCGAATCAGCCGTCCGGTGAGCGCCGCCCCGCCGGGATGGAAGCTCGAACCGAGGAGCCAACGCGCCAAGGGCGACGCGTAGGCGGCGGCACAGCAGGCCTTGATCTCTTCAGCGCTCGCCGTCACGGTCGGAGTCGCTTCCCGACGTTGCGGGCATCACGCCGCCGACTCGTCCCTCCGTCCACGGACGTCCGCGATCCGTTGGGCGTGTGGGCGAGGAGAGACAGGAGCGGACGGGCGTTCGGGGCAACGGGCGCGACGTCCACGCCGGTGAGCATCGACCGAACTTGCTCGCGGTAGCCGACGGAGTTGTAGGCGCAGAAGGGAATAAGACGCCCGTCGGGCGTGATCTGCTCGATGCAGCACTTCATCAGCTGGCGAACGTTCAGCGTGTAGGGGTCCTGGAAGTCCTGCACGGCGAGCACGAACGCGTGCTCACGCACACGTGCGAGCGCGGCCGGCACGTCGACCGCGCAGCTCTCGCAGGCGAGAAGGGCGGCCTCGGCGCCGGACGTCGCCGAAGACGAGAACATGCGCTCGAGCGCGCCCCGGATCTCCAGATCGGGGATCACCCGGTTCGAGAGGTAGTCGAGGTAATCCTCGACCTCGAAGAGGCGCGTGAGCGGAAGCACCTCTCCCCCGTCGACGAGGGCGTAACACATGCTGCGGCAGTTGGGAAAGCAGCAGGGGACGGGAACGAAGTCGTCGACCCGGAACCACTCAGGCAGCTGCGCCGCGACGAGCTTCATGATGTCGGCGTTCGTGAGACGCTCGAGCGGATCGAAGACGAGGTGCCGGCCGGCGTGCGTCACCGGCTGGAAGACGACGCTGTTCACGGCAGGATGCGAGACGCCGAGGCGCACGATCTCCCCCACCTCGTGCTCGTTCACGCCCCTCTCGACCGCCGCCACGAGGGTGACACTCACCCCCTCGCGCTCGCAGGCGGCGAGGGCGCGCTCCTTGTCCGCGCGCAGGTCGCGGCCACGGATCGCCAGGTGCGTCTCGCGCTCGAAGCCGTCGAACTGGAGGTAGACGTGCGCACCCACACGGGCGCACTCGGCGGCGAAACGCGGGTCGCGGGCCAGCCGGAGGCCGTTCGTGTTCAGCATGACCACGCGAACGCCGCGCGCCTTCGCCAGCTCCATGAACTCGACGATCTGCGGGTGGATGGAGGGCTCGCCGCCCGAGAACTGGAGCACCTCCGGCTCGCCCTCCGCGGCGACGAAGCGGTCGACCATGAACGACACCTGCTCGAGGGTGAGCGCGAAGCCGTCCGGCTGGTGGCCCGAATCGGCGAAGCAGATAGGGCAGTCGAGGTTGCAGCTCGAGTTCACCTCGATCACCCCCAGGCAGGCGTGCTGCTTGTGCTCCGGACAGAGGCCGCAGTCGAGCGGGCAGCCGTCCTTCACCTCCGTCTGGAACTCGAGCGGCAACGTCCCCGGCTTGTTGAAGCGAAGCTGTGCAGCGTAGAGCTCGGCGTCCGAGTAGACGAGCGCCTCGAAGGATCCATGCTCGGGGCAGCGCTTGCGCATGACGACCCGGTTCTCGCGCACGCTCACTTCGGCGTCGATCACCCGCTTGCAGAGCGGGCAGATCGATTTGGTCAGCTCAAGGAAGACCTCGACCCGGTCGACCCGCGCCCCTGCTACGACGCTCGCACGCATGCTCTCTTCCCTCTGATGCGGCTCGATGCACGAGCGCCGCACGGAGGTCGTCGTGCGACCTTCGTCGCTCCAAGGCAATCGAACATGATTGATGCTGCTACGACCGAAGGCGGCTGCCAAGTTCAACTCGAGAGGGACGCATGGCTGCCGTGATTGAGCTCGGACCGGCAGGGCTGGTGATCGCCTTCGCCGCCGGGGTTGTCTCCTTCACCTCGCCGTGTGTGCTGCCGCTCGTGCCCGGCTACCTCTCCTTCGTCTCCGGCATCGGGTTCGACCACCTGGGCGACCGGCCGCAGCGCGTTGCTCTGTCGACCGGTTCTTTCGTGGCCGGTTTCACGGCCATGTTCGTCGCCCTCGGTGCCGGCGTGGCCTGGTTCGGGAACTTCCTGCTCACGAATCGCCGGCCGCTCGAGATCGCGGCCGGCGTCTTCGTCATCGTCGCCGCCGTCACCTTCGTGGGGCTGCCGCTCCCCCGACTCCTGTCCATGGAGCGGCGGCTGCCGCTCGGCGGCTTCCGCGGGCGGAGACCCCTAACGGCGGCGCTCGTCGGCGTTGCCTTCGCCATCGGCTGGACGCCCTGCGTGGGGCCGACGCTCGCCGCGATCCTCACCCTCTCGGCCGGAGGCGGAAGCGCGGCCGAGGGGGCGATTCTCCTCGCCGCCTTCTCGCTCGGCCTCGGTCTCCCCTTCCTCCTCTTCGGCCTCGCGTTCACCCGCTCGCTCGGCCTCATCCGCTGGCTGCGCCTCCGCTGGCGCGTCGTCAGCGTCACCTCGGCGACGTTTCTCGTCGCCTTCGGCGCCCTCCTCATCAGCGGCGACCTCGTCGAGCTGTCGACGCGGCTCGCCCGCTACACCGGCTGGCAGATCTGACGCATCCGCGGGACGTGCGGGCACTCTTCGGCCGCGTTCGTCAGCGTCCAGTACCTGCCCGACCGCACCTACGAGACGCACGCCAAGTCGCACTGGTGGAGGTGAAGGTCCCGCGCCCGCCGCGCGGCCACGGAACGACCTGCCCGGACCGACGAGCCGCGTCTACGGGATCGAGCTCGAGTCGGGCGAGGTGGCGTTCCTCGTCTTCGCCCCGAAAGCCAGACGTGCCACGCTACGGAGTTCCACTGGATCAAGCGGTCGATCGGCTGGGAGTCACGGGCTGACTAGCCCTTCGGGGCTAGGTAGACGCGCCTGGGCGCGGAGCCCTGCAAGGCGGTCGACTCCCCGCCCGGAGCGGAGGGGAACGAGCTGGCCGCTGGTTCTCCCCGCACGATCCGGATGTCGGGCCGGAAGGATGCGACCGCGAACCAGAAGGGCTGGTCGAAGGGAACGGGGTCGCCGCTTGCGAGTGAGCGCACCTCGGCCGAGCCCACCTCTCGCCCACGCCCGACGAACGGCGAGTCGAGTGCCGAACGAACGCCGGGCACCCACCGCACCTCGAGCCGCTCGCCCCCCACCTCGACCGTCATCCTCTCCGCCCTCGCCAACACCGAGAAGGGGACGGCCACGGCGTCCTCGCCGCGTTCGATGAAGACGACGCGCTCCTTCGGCAGAAGCCGGTCGTCCTCGGCTCCCTCTGCCGGGAAGAAGGGTCCGCTGTCCACGTCGTCGTAGCCGGCGTAGGGGTTGCGGCCGTAGTCACGGACGAAGCCCGTCTCCTGCGAGAGCACCTGGCCCTCCGGGTGGCGGCCGGCGAAGTCCTCCCACGCGACGATCCGGGAGGGAAGCAGCTCGAGCTCCGCCCCGGCGAGCTCGCCCACGACCGCCTCCCCTCCGAACTGCTGCCACCAGCTCTCGGTCTGGCGGTCGTACATAACAAGGTCGGAGTTGCGCAAGTTGCCGGTCGTGCCGAAATCGAGCACGCGCCCGTCGAGGCGGCGGTCGAAGACGATCGCCGTGTTGCAGAGCGGGCAGAAGGTGACCGCAACCGGCGTGCCCGCCACCTCGTCGTTGACGATCTCGTGCCAGGTCAGGATCTGGATCGGGTAAGCACGCGCGATGCCACGAAGCTCGAGCTCGATCACCGGCTCGCGGTCGGCCAGCCACTCGCCGGCCTCCTCGACCGAGACGAACATCGGCTCATAAATCGCCGGGATGCCGTCTTTCCCAGGCCCGCCGCTGTGGAACTCGGAAAGCGGCACCGTGTGCTTGGAGAAGTCGGTATCCCAGCCCACCATCGCGACATTAAGCTTTTCGCTTGCCGCCGCCCCAGGGGCACCCGCTCCTGAGGCGCCACCCCGCACAGCATCTCCGCCGCATCCGGCCGCACCCAGCCCGAGGGCGACCAGGCCGAGGAGGAGCGGAAGGCCTCTCATGCTCCGTCTGATGCTCCCGAGCCTGGAGGCGCCGCACCCAACCGGGCTCCATCGCCACCTCTCTGTGTCCCGCCCGCGAGACCGCCCAGGCGAGCAGACCAGCACGCGACCGTCAGCTTCCGGGCCCGGTCGTGAACCACTCCGCGATCGGTTCGCGCGATTCGAAATAGCCGGTCGGAAATGTGCCCGGCGGCTCCGGGCTCGGCTCGCCCGACGGGGCCCCCGACGGGACGAGGAAGGCGAACTTCTCGATGCCCGCTGCGTTGTAGCGGGGAATGATGTTCACATCCCGCCAGGCGCCGAAGTCCGGGGCCGGTCGATGGCGGAAAGAGGTGACATCGATAAGAACGTTCGCCGCACGGCGCTCTTCGGCGTGGGCGGCCAGGCGTTCCAACGCACGCCTGAAGTCCTCGTCGGTCATCTCGCCCGTCGACTCGAACCACTGGAGTTCGAGAACACACCAGCGTCTCCGCTCCTTTCAGGTAGCCACACCGCGACGGCGTTTGCGGTTGCCGGGCCGGGTGATCGCAAAATGGCCCCCGGCAGGCCGCGGTCCGGCCTAGGGCCGGTGTCGCTGAGAGTACCGCGGCGACCGCCGCCGCCGCACCACACAGGGCAACGCGCCTCATCTCCCTGGCGCGCGGAGGCTAGGGATGCGAGCTTGCGCCGGGTCACCCGCCTTGCACGACCCTCAAGAGCGCTCGGGGCCGGCAT
>JBOHAJ010000163.1:0-8722 GCA_050697715.1 Gaiellaceae bacterium | reverse complement strand
TCCCCATCCTCCTGCCGCGCCCGCAGTGCGAAGCGGAGCCCGCCGCCGCGTCCGAGCGGCTCCGGCTCGCCGACGGGCACGATCTCCGGGCCGAGCCCGCCCAGCCCTTTCGCGAAGAGCTCCTCCTCGCCGGCGCGGCAGCTGACGATCACCCGCCCGACTCCGGCGCCCCCGAGCAGCCCGACCTGGTAGGCAGCCAGCGGCCGCCCCGCGACGGGCACGAGCGACTTCGGCCGCCCCTCCGCGGCCGCGCCGAGGCGCTCGGCCTTACCGCCGGCGAGGACGATCGCTTCCACGGATCTAGCGCAGCTCGGGCTCGGGCACTTCGAGGGCCGGCGCCGCCCGCCCGATCCCCTCGTACGTGAACCCGGCCGCCCGCGTCGCCGCCGGGTCGAGGAGGTTGCGCCCGTCCACGATGAGCGGGTTTTGCATGGCCGCGCGCACGTCCTCGGAGGCAAGGTCCCGGAGCTCCTCCCATTCGGTGACGATCACGGCCGCGTGAGCGCCCTGCACGGCCTCGAGCACGCTCTCGCAGAACGCCACGTTCGCCAGCAGGCGGCGCGCCTCGGGGACCGCCACCGGGTCCCAGGCGCGAACGTGCGCCCCCTCCGCGAGCAACCGCGAGGCGAGCACCAGGCTCGAGGCCTCCCTCATGTCGTTGGTGTTCGGCTTGAAGGCGAGCCCGAGGAGCGCGATCGTCTTCCCGCGCAGGCTGTCGAGGCGATTCGTGAGCTTGCCGATCACGCGCCGCTTCTGGAGCTCGTTCACCTCGATGACCGCCGAGAGGAGCTGGAAGTGGTAGCCCGAGTTGCCGGCGAGCTGCTTGAGGGCGGAAACATCTTTCGGAAAACAACTTCCGCCGTAGCCAATCCCGGGGCGCAGGAAGTGCGAGCCGAGGCGCTTGTCCAGGCCCATGCCGCGCGCGACGGCCTCGACGTCGGCGCCGGTCGCCTCGCAGACGTTGGCGATCTCGTTGATGAAGCTGATCCGGGTGGCGAGAAAGGCGTTCGAGGCGAGCTTGATCATCTCCGCGGAGGCGACGTCGGTACGGACGACCGGCGCGCCGATCGGCTCGTAGAGCTCGGCGACCGCGTCCCCGTCCGCCTCGGCGAACGCCCCGACGACGACCCGGTCCGGCTGCACGAAGTTCCGCACCGCCGTCCCCTCCGCGAGGAACTCGGGGTTCGACACGTAGCCGACGTGCGCGAACCCGCGCGAGTCGAGGCGCGCCCGCACCTTCTCGCCGGTGCCCACGGGCACCGTGCTCTTCATCACGAGGACGACCCGCTCGTCGATCTCGGGAAGCTCGTCCACGACCTGGGAGACCGCCGAGAGGTCCGCATCGCCGGAGTACGTGGCGGGCGTCCCCACGCAGACGAACGCGATCCGCGCGGCCGCGAAGACTTCCGCGATTTCGAGAGTGAAGCGCATCCGGGCCCGGTTTTTGACCAGGAGCTCCTCGAGCCCGGGCTCGTAGATGGGGACGCGACCCGCCTCGAGGTCGGTGATCCGCTCGGGCGCGATGTCGCGGACGACGACCTCATGCCCGAGGTCGGCGAAGCACGCCGCCGTGACGAGCCCGACCCACCCAGCACCGACGACCCCGAGCGGCTCTCTCTCCATCGTGACTGAGTCTAGTCCGCTCGGGCGCCGCTAGAGACCGATCGACCCATCCTGGCCGATCGTCCAGTGCGGGTTGTGGGCGACTTCCCAGGGATGGCCGCCGGGATCGACGAAGACCCCCGAGTAGCCGCCCCAGAACGTCTCCGCGGGCTCGCGCGCGATCGTCGCTCCCGCCTTCCTCGCCTCGGCGATGACGGCGTCGACCTCGCCCGGGCTCCGCACGTTGTGCGCAAGCGTGATCCCGCCGTATCCACCGGGGTCTTCGACGCCGCTGTCTGCGGCGAGCGCGGCGCGGTCCCAGAGGGCGACGATCATGCCTCCGGCCTGGAAGAAGACGACGTCTGCGTCGGGCTCGGCGCCGGTCTTCCACCCAAGCGCTTCGTAGAACGCCCGGGCTCGGGCCAGATCGCCGACGCCGAGGGTGACGAGGCTGAGCCGCTGCTGCACGCGAGGCCTATCCCCGCCTCAAGGGCCGCAGGCCCTTGGCAATCGCCAGCATCGTCTCGTTCGAGAGCCTGTTCAGGAGGGTGTTCACGACCCAGTAGACGCCCCCGTCCTGCTCGAAGGCGACCAGGTGAAGCTTCGAGCCGCTGAAGTAGAGGAGGTACTCGCGGCCGCCGATCCTCCGCCGGATGGTCGGGCCGTTGAGCACCGGCGCGTCCTTCCAGCTCGTCTGCTGGATGCCCCAGTACTCGTTCGACCCCGTCACGTACGTGAGGCGGAGCGCCTTGTCGCCGTTGATGGCGTACGTGCGGAGACCCTCCTCGGTCGAGAGCGACGAGTACTGCTCACGCACGGCGGGGACCATGATCGGGAAGTCCACCTTGCGCCGGACCTGCCTGAGGAGCGGCGTGATCGAGGCCGGGTCGCGCACGACCGCGGGCGGCTGGCGCTCGGGCGTCGTGTCCACCGGAGCCTGGCCGAGCTCGCCCTGAAAGGTCTTGCCGACGACGACGCGGAGCATCGTCTCGAGGGGGATGCTGGCCGGGCGTGCCTCGGCGTCCCCGAAGAGGTCGGCGACCTTCTCGGCTGCGAGTCTCGCGTCCTTGGAGGCGGGCTCGTAGAGAACCGTCGTGTGGAAGTAGTCGAACGTGTCCGCGTTGCCGCCGTTGGCCGCCTGGTAGCCGCGCTGCGCGAGCAGGTAGGCGGCCTCGTCGGCGGCGCCGTCGACGCCATTGCCGTTCAGCACCTGGAGCGTGACCTCGGAGGGCGGCGGCCCGCTCGGCGTCTTCGGCTTGCGCCCGGTGGCGGCGTCGAGCGCCTTCTCGGGCGCCTCCACGTCAGGGTGGATGAACTGCTGCACGGCCTGCTGCACCTCGTCCTCCGGGACGCTCAGCTCGGCGTAGCCCGAAATCCCCTCGATGTGCACCTGCTGGAAATTCCCGGCCGGAAGCTCGTAGGCGAAGCGCGCGTACCCGAGCACCTCGTCGGTGTCGATCGCCTTCCTGCCGCCCTTTGCCACCTCGACGTTGTGCGTGATCGTGTTCACGATCCCCGGCAGCTGGAAGATCTGCCACGAGTTGGAGATCTGCTGCTTGAAGGCCTTGACGAACTCCTGCTGGCGGGCGACGCGGTAGAAATCCGAGTCCGTGTGCCGGTAGCGAACGAAGTCGAGCGCCTCTCGCCCGGACAGCTTCTGGTAGCCGGGTTGCAGGTCGATCGTGGCATACGTCTGCCCCGGCCCGAGCCCGGAGTTGTCGTTGAAGTAGCGGCGGTCGACGTCCATGTAGACACCGCCCAGGCGGTCGACGATTCGGATGAACGCCTCGAAGTTGACCGTGATCATGTAGTTGATCTGGATGCCGGTGAGCTCCTTCACCGTGGCGAGCGTCCCTCGGGGACCGCAGTACGCGTACGCCTCGTTGATGCGACCCGTCCACGGCGAGTGGCCCTCGCAGCCGGGGATCTCGACCACCAGGTCACGCGGGAAGGAGAGGAGCGCGACCGTGTCGCGCTCCGGGTCGGCACGCAGGAGCATGACGGTGTCCGAGCGGGAGCCGACACCGCTCTCCCCGGGGCGGCTGTCGTAGCCGATGATGATCGCCGTGGACGGCTGGCCGGGCGCCGGCGCCGCGAGGTCCAGCTGCGCCTCGATCACCTCCTGCGAGTGCGGGCGCACGGCGGCGACGCTGTAGTTGAAGAAGAGCCACACGCCGCCGGCGAGCGAGGACCCGGCCACGAGCGCCGCCAGCACGAGCCAGAGCAGCACCTTGCCGATGACCTTCAGGGGGTGTCGGCGGGGCTGGTGATGGAGCGTCCGCGGCGAGAGCGGCTGGAGCGGGGGCGGTCCCGGCGGCAAGGTGCCGTAGCCGTTCGTCGCCCCGCGGGTGCCTTTCTTCAGGGTTGTCCGCATAGCGAAAAGTCGCCGGCCGGCGACCGGGCCAGGATACAGAAGCGCACGGCGGTCAGCTCAGGCTCACACTTCCCTCACGGTCTCCTCCGCAAGCCACTGGGCAACCGCGAGGAGGCTGTTTGTCTCCCCGTGGACGCGGAGCTGCTCGTCCGCCCCGCTCCCCCGGGCGAGCAAGCGCTCGACCTCCACGAGCTCTCCGGCGCACCCCAGCTCGCGAGCCTTCGGCTCGCAACGTTCCACGAGAGCGCGGAGCGCGTCGGGAGCCGGGCGCTCGGTGTCCGTCGAGAGATCGACCAGGTCGGCGCCGAGACCGTCGCGGGCCGCGCGCCACTTGTTCTCCGCGACGAGAGTGACCGGCTGGACGGGCGGGCGCTCGCCTCGCTCGAACATGTCCGCGAGGGTGGCGATGAGGCTCTGCGAGAGCGCGACCAGGGCTGCGACGCTCTCGATCCGCGTCTGCGCGTCGCACACCCGCAGCTCGATCGTGCCCAGGCGCGGGTGCGGGCGCAGGTCCCACCAGATGTAGGTGTAGTCGGGAAAGGAGCCGGTTTTGATCCCCCGGTCGACGAGCAGCTCGAACTCCTCGAAGGAGGAGAAGGCGGGCGGGAGGCCGGAACGCGGGAAGGCGTCGAAGACCTTGGTGCGCGTGGAGGCGAGCCCGGTCGCCCGCGCCTGCCAGAAGGGCGAGTTGACGGAGAGCGCGAGCAGCTCGGGAAGGAACGTCCGCGCCGCGTTGGCGCACGCGATCGCGGCGTCCGGCGAGGGCACGCCGACGTGGACGTGCAGCCCAAAGATCAGCTCCCGCTCGGCCACCCAGCGCATCGCCTCGACCAGCTCGACGTAGCGCGGCCGGTCGGTCACGTCCTGATGCTCGTAGAGGGAGAAGGGATGCGTCCCGGCCGAGGCGATCAGGGCGTCGTTCTCGGCCGCCGCGTCGCGCAGGCGGGCGCGCATACGCCGTAGGTCCTCGACCGCCTCGCTGACCGTGCCGGCGACCTTCGTCGCCACCTCGACGACCGACTGGAGGAGCTCCGGCTTGACCTGCTCGGCGTGCTCCTCGCCGCCGTCGAACGCGGAGAGGATCTCGTCGATGCGCGAGACGAGCTCGAAGCTCTCGCGCCCGACGATCTGGAACTCCTCCTCGACGCCCAGGCTGAAGGGCGCGCTCTGCCCGAAGTTGACTTCCAGCTGGGCTAGACCTTGCCCGGGGCGGGGGCCGATGCTCGATTGAGCACGTCCTCCGCGAGGCGCGTTCCTTCCACCATGTTGGACAGCTTCTCGTAGACGACGTCCCAGCTCCGGGTCCGTAAGCCGCAATCAGGGTTCACCTGGATCCGGTCGGGATCTCCGAGCACCTCGACCGCGTAGAGGACCCGGTCGCGAACGAGCTCGGCCGGCTCGACGAAGTCCGAATGGATGTCGAGCACCCCGAGCCCGACCCCCGGATATCCGTGCTCGCGGAAGAGGCGGAGCGTGTCGGCGTAGCCCGGGCGGTCCTCGTCGCGCGTGCCGAGCTCCCGGGAGTCCCGGTTGGCGAACTCGAGCTGGAGCTCGAGGCAGTCCTCGAGCTCGAGCACCGCCGGCCAGAGGATGCTGTAGTCGGAGAAGCAGATGTGCACGGACTTCGTGGCCGCGAACCCACTGACGGCGGCGTTGAACCCCTCGACGACGAGTGGAACTTCGTCTGGTTTCGTGGCGGCGGCCGGCTCGTCGATCTGGATCCACTCCGCTCCGGCGGCGACGAGCCCCTCGACGTTCGGGCGAATCACCCGCTCGGCCACGTCGGTCACGAACCGGCGGCGAGCCTCGTAGCGGCGCTCGGCCGAACCGCCGAGGGCACCCTCGCGCGCGTAGTGCTCGTCGTACGACCAGTCCACCATCGTGTAGGCGCCGGTGAGCGGCACCTTCACCTCGCGGTCCGTGTGCCCGGCGACGAAGCGGTACTCGTCGACGTCCTGGGGACCGGCCACGGAGGGCTTCTCCACGACCGCCGCCTTGGTGTAGTACTTGTTGTCGAAGGAGCGAACGGTCCCCCGCTCCTCGAAGCCTCGCGCGTGGGCGGCGACGTGGTCGTACATCTCCGTGCGCCGCTGCTCGCCGTCGTAGACGACATCCAGCCCCGTCTTCTCCAGCAACCGGATGGCGTAGCGGGCGGCCCATGCGTCTATTTCCAGCAGCTCCGCTTCGCCGAGCTGCCCGGAACGAAGGAGCTCCTCGAGCCCCTCGTAGCCGGCGACGTCCAGCTTCCTGCCCCAGCGCTCCGCCTCTTCGATGTCGGATTCCTCGAGCGCGCGGCCGGCAAAGGCCTTGACGCGCCAGGACGGCTTGCCGAGGCTTCCGATCTCGCGGGTGGGGAAACGAACCTGGGTCACGCTGGGACTCCTTCCGTGACGAGGGCGCGGGCGAGGGCGAGACGGACGAGCTTCTCGCGCGCGATCGGCTCGGGGACGAACTGGAGATCCCCATTCATACTCAGCGAAATCCCTACGGGATTCCGCTGAAGAAGTTGCTCGGCAAAGCGTGCGATCTCTTCGGGATCCTCGAATGCAGAGCTGCGGGAGTCGATCACGCCCGCGACGATCTCCTTGGGGTAGTCCTCCGCAATCGCGTCCAGGCTCGTGGCGTAGAAGTCCACGCCGACTCCTTCTACGGGGGCGTCGGCGAGGTCGGCGAGCAGCTCGGAAGCGTCTCCGAAGGGAAGCTGGAGCACGTAGCGGACGCCGTCGGGGAGCGCTGCCAGCGCCGGGAGCAACTCGCGGGCCCCACCCTGGCGCGCGAGGAAGGGATCGCTCAAGACCACCATCGCGCAGCCCGCGGCGACGTACGCCTGCACCTGTGGAGCCAGTACTCGCTCCGCGACCGTGCCGGCGGAGACCGCGCCGTCCGCCGCGCGCGCGAAGGCGAGCGGAGAGGGCAGGGTGGCAAGCCACCGCCCCGCGGGCAGGTCCGGCGCCGCCACCGGCTCGTGTAGCCGCGGCTCCCCCTCGACGAGCACCGCCCGGTAGAACGTGTTCGTGTCGAGGAATCGCGTGAGCGGGCGGGCCGTGAGGCCTTCGCTCACCTCCGCGAGCGGCCGGAAGAGGTCCTGCCAGCGGAGCAGCCCGTCGGAGAGGAGGTCGAGACCCGCTTCTTCCTGCGTCGCGACAAGCCGCTCGAGATCGCGCTCGAGCTGCCTCTCGACGGCCTCCGGCGTCGTCCGACCCCGGTCGAGGTCGCGTGTGGCCTGGATCAGCTCGTCGGAACGCGGATAGATCCCCGGTGCATACGCCTGCAGCTCGTGCCTCCCTTAAACGTGAAGCTCCCGCCTGGAAGACGGGAGCTTACCGAGAGTCCACGACTCCGCCCGCCGGGAGAGGCACTAGCGGCGGCAGCCGGCGCAGACTCCTTCGCTGACGCCGAACCGGTCGCCGCGCGGGATGGAATCGTTGCAGTTCCGGCAGTCGCGGCCGGAGCTCCGGCTCGTGAGCGCGAGGACGATCTTGTAGACCATGTTCCTCCTTCGGGGTTGGGGTGCGACTCAGCCCCAAGGTAGCCAGGCCGTTGGGGAGCGCAACCCCGTCATCCCGGTCCTAACGTGGCCTTAACGGGGGAGACTCCTCCGCGGAAAATGCGCAGCATTCTCCGCGGCTATCGGCCGGCGACGGCGATCTTGTTCTCGGCGTGCCGAAGCTGCTGCTCGACGCGCCAGCGGTCGACTTCCTCTTCGCCCGCGTCGGCCCGCTCGAGGAGCCCGCGGGCCTCGTCCGCCTCGCGACGGGCTGCCTCCACGTCGATCTCCTCCGCGCGCACCGCGTCGTCCACGAGCACGATCGCCCGGTCCTGGTGCACCTTGAAGTAGCCAGGCCCGGCGGCGAAGGTCTGCCACCCGCCGTTCGCCTTGATGCGGATCTCGCCCGCCTTCAGCATCGCCACGAGGGGCGCATGGCGAGCGAGCACGCCGATCTCCCCGCCCGCACCGGGGACGATCAGCATCTCAGCCTCCCCCTCGTACGCGGGGCCCTCGGGCGTCACGAGCGAGAGGTCGAACGTCCGGGCCGCGCCCTCGGTGGTGGCCATCTACACGGCCGCCGGCTCGCGCTCGGGCTCCGGTGACTCCTCTTCCTCGGCCTCGGCCTCCGGCTCGGGGGGCTTCTCCTCGGACTCCTCGCCGGCGAGCTCACGGCCCTTCGCAACGGCCTCCTCGATCGTCCCCACCATGTAGAAGGCCTGCTCGGAGAGCTCGTCGTGCTTGCCCACGATGATCTCCTGGAAGCCGCGGATCGTGTCCTCGACCTTGACGTACTTGCCCTCGGTCCCGGTGAACGCCTCGGCCACGAACATCGGCTGCGAGAGGTACCGCTCGATCTTGCGGGCCCGCTGCACCGTCACCTTGTCCTCGTCGGAGAGCTCGTCCATGCCCAGGATGGCAATGATGTCCTGGAGGTCCTTGTAGCGCTGGAGGATCTCCTGGACCCGAGTCGCCGTCTGATAGTGCTCGTCGGAGACGATGCCCGGCTGGAGCGCGCGCGAGAAGGAGTCGAGCGGGTCGATGGCGGGGTAGATCGCCTTCTCCGAGATCGAGCGCGAGAGGACGATGAAGGAGTCGAGGTGCGCGAACGTGTTCGCCGGCGCCGGATCGGTGAGGTCGTCGGCCGGTACGTAGATCGCCTGCACGGACGTGACCGAGCCCTTGCGGGTCGAGGTGATCCGCTCCTGGAGCTGGCCCATCTCGGTGGCCAGCGTCGGCTGGTAGCCAACCGCGGAAGG